>JACCVG010000142.1 GCA_013698335.1 Thermoleophilaceae bacterium | reverse complement strand
CCCTCCACGCGATCGGGCGCGCCGGGGGCGTCACGGTCGCACTGGATCCACGGATGACCGGTTCCGAGCGGGCCCAACGCGAGCGGGCGGGACGGACGGTGTGTGTGCTGGACGAGCTTCCTCGGCCGGGGCCCGATCCGCTGCGCGCCGGTACCGTGCCGCGCGACGGCGTTCAGACTGTGATCTTCACGTCGGGCACCACCGGGGCGCCCAAGCCGGTCGAGCTGACCTACGCCAACCACACCGCGAGCGCCCTAGCCGCGGCCTGGAACGTGGGTCTGGATCCCGATGACCGCTGGCTCAGTGCACTTCCCCTGTTCCACGTCGGCGGTCTCGCGATCATCTTACGCGCCGGGATCTACGGGACCACCGCGGTCATCCACGAGCAGTTCGATCCTGACCGCGTCGTCCAGGCCTTGGAGCGGGAAGCGATCACGCTCTGCTCGCTGGTGCCAACAATGCTGCGGCGGTTGCGCGACGCCGGGTTGAACTCGGCCCCGGATCTGCGGGCCTGCCTGCTGGGTGGAGCGCCCGTTCCGGTCGACCTGCTCGACTGGGCGCGCGCGGGGTCGTTGCCGATCGTTCCGACCTACGGAATGACCGAGACCGCTTCGCAGGTCGCGACTCTGAGCCCCGCGGAGGCGCTCGCAGGAATCCGCGGCGCGCGGCCGCTGAACGGCGTCGAGTTCGATTCGTCACCGTCGGGCGAGCTGCTCGTCCGTGGCCCGATGGTCGCTGCGGGCGAGCTCTCCGACGACGGTTGGCTCCGCACCGGCGACCTCGGGCGGATCGATGACGCGGGCCTGCTGCAGATCGAGGGCCGCGTCAAGGATCTGATCGTGACCGGCGGTGAGAACGTCGGCCCGGCCGAGGTCGAGCAGGCGCTGCTCTCCCATCCTGCGGTTTCCGATGCGGCGGTACTGGGCGTCCCCGACCCAGAATGGGGGGAGGCGATCGTCGCCCTGGTGATCCTGCGGGACGCGGTCGAGGATGTCGAGCTACTGGATCACTGCCGCGAGCGGATCTCTAGCTACAAGATCCCGAAGCGGATCGAGCGCGTTCAGGAGCTGCCACGCAACGCGGCCGGGAAGCTGCTGCGCGCCGAATTGCAAATCCCCGATCGCTAGAGTGCCCGGCCGATGATCTACGACAACGATGCAGACCTCTCAAAGCTCGACGGCAAGACCGTCGCGATCCTGGGTTTCGGCTCCCAAGGTCATGCGCACGCGCTCAACCTCAAGGACTCGGGGGTTGACGTCGTCGTCGGCCTGCGTGAGGACTCCTCCTCGGTCGTCAAGGCCGAAGCGGCCGGGCTGACCGTCCTCCCGATCGCCGATGCCGCCAGCCGCGGCGACGTCGTGATGATCCTCCTCCCGGATGAGACGCAGGCCGCGGTCTGGGCCTCCGACGTTCGCGACGGCATCGCGCCGGGCAACCTCCTGATGTTCGCGCATGGGTTCTCGATCCACTTCGATCAGATCGCGCCCGGGCCGGAGGTCGACGTCGGAATGGCTGCCCCCAAGGGCCCCGGCCACCTCGTCCGTCGTCAGTACGTCGAAGGCAGTGGCGTCCCCGGCCTGACCGCGGTCCATCAGGACGCGTCGGGTTCGGCCCGCGATCTCGTCCTCGCCTACGCCAAAGGCATCGGCTGCACGCGCGCCGGGGTGATCGAGACGTCTTTCCGGGAAGAGACCGAGACCGACCTCTTCGGGGAGCAGGCCGTGCTCTGCGGCGGCGCGAGTGAGCTGGTCCGGGCGGGCTACGAGACGCTCGTCGAGGCAGGGTATGACCCGCGGCTGGCCTACTTCGAGTGCCTTCACGAGCTGAAGTTGATCGTCGACCTGATGTACGAGAAGGGGATCAGCGGCATGCGCTACTCGATCTCCAACACCGCCGAGTACGGAGACCTCACGCGCGGCAAGCGGATCATCACCGACGAGACGCGAGCCGCGATGCGACAGATCCTCTCCGAGATCCAGTCGGGCGAGTTCGCGCGCGAGTGGATCGCCGAGAACGCCGCCGGCCAGGAGAACTTCCAGCGGATGCGTGAGGAGCAGCAGAACCACCAGGTCGAGCGCGAGGGCAAGCAGTTGCGCTCGATGATGCCCTGGATCGACACCGAGTTCTAATCCCGGCAATCCCCGAACAGCTCAAGCCCGCCGATGGGCGCTTCGGCTGCGGGCCTTCGAAGGTGCGGCCGGAGGTTCTCCGGAGCCTCGTCGATGCTGGCGGCGTTATGGGAACTTCGCATCGACAGCAGCCCGTGAAGGACCTGGTGGCGCGAGTCCGTTCCGGAGTTGCCGATCTCTTCGGGGCACCGGAGGGGTACGAGGTCGTCCTCGGCAACGGAGGCACCACCGCATTCTGGGACGCGGCCGCCACTTGCCTGGTGCGTGAGCGAGCGCTGCACTTGGTCTGCGGCGAGTTCTCGGGGAAGTTCGCGCAGGTGACCGCGGGCGCGCCGTTCCTCGACGACCCGATCGTGATCGAAGCCGAGCCGGGCGATGCGCCCGCACCGCAAACCGACCCCTTGGCCGATGTCCTCGCCTGGGCTCATAACGAGACCTCGACCGGCGTGATGATC
Source organism: Thermoleophilaceae bacterium (assembly GCA_013698335.1). GTDB lineage: Bacteria > Actinomycetota > Thermoleophilia > Solirubrobacterales > Thermoleophilaceae > JACCVG01. The sequence goes on along the minus strand of JACCVG010000142.1, from coordinate 6,488 downwards.
GACGTCGAGCGGCCGGCGGGCTCTGACGACGCCCTCGTGCTGGTCGATGCCACCTCCGGCGCCGGAGGACTTCCGGTTGACCTCGCGGCGGCGGACGTCTACTACTTTGCTCCGCAAAAGGCGTTCGGGTCCGATGGCGGGCTCTGGCTGGCACTGATGAGCCCGGCCGCGATCGAGCGGATCGGCGAACTCGACCGCGGCCCCGACCGCTGGCAGCCAAGCTTCCTCTCGCTCGCGACGGCGCTGGAGAACTCGCGCAAGGACCAGACCTACAACACCCCCGCGCTGGCAACTCTGGTCATGCTGTCGAATCAGATCGAGTGGATGCTTTCGTCTGGAGGGCTGGCATGGTGTGTGGAGCGCACCGAGCGCTCGTCGGACCATCTGTACCGCTGGGCGGATAAGGCGGCCTTCGCGACGCCGTTCGTAGCCGATCCGATCAAGCGTTCGCTCGTCGTCGGCACGATCGACTTCGACGACAGCGTCGACGCGGCAGCGCTGGCGAAGACCCTGCGAGCGAACGACATCGTCGATGTCGAGCCGTACCGCAAGCTGGGTCGCAACCAGCTGCGGATCGGGATGTTCCCGGCAATCGACCCCGCCGACATCGAGGCGCTGACGGCATGTATCGACTGGGTGCTCGCGAACGCAGCCGAGGTAAGCGCGTGAGTGGTACCGACCCAGGCGAGGGCCGGCCGCGCGTCCTCGTCAAGGAGAAGCTCGCCGACTCCGGGGTCGATCTCCTCCGCGAGCACTTCGACGTCGACCTCGGCGTCGACTGGGACGATTCCGAGCTGATCGAGCGGATCGGCGACTACGACGCAATCCTGATCCGCTCCGCGACCAAGTTGACGGCCGAGCTGATCGAGCGCGGGGAGCGACTCAAGGTGATCGGCCGCGCCGGGATCGGCGTCGACAACGTCGACGTGGACGCGGCGACCAAAGCGGGGGTGATTGTCGCCAACGCCCCCGCGTCGAACGTCGTCGCCGCCGCCGAGCACACGATCGCCCTGATGCTCGCGCTCTGCCGCAACGTTCCGCAAGCTCACGGATCGCTCAAGAGCGGCAAGTGGGAGCGCTCGAGCTTCGGTGGCATCGAGGTCTACGGCAAGACGCTCGGCATCGTCGGCTTCGGCCGGATCGGACAGCTGGTCGCCGAGCGCGCCCAGGGCTTCGACATGAACGTGCTCGCCTACGACCCGTTCGTGGCCGCCGAGCGCTATCGCGAGCTGGGCGTCGAGAAGGCCGAGAGCTCGGATGATCTCTACGATCGGGCCGACATCGTGACGATCCACCTCCCGAACACGCCCGACACCGCCAACTGGCTCGACGCCGAGGCCTTCGCGCAGATGCGCGATGGCGCGCTCGTCATCAACTGCGCTCGCGGTGAGCTGCTCGACCACGACGCCCTGCTCGCTGCGCTGCAGTCCGGCAAGCTCGGCGGCGCAGCGCTCGACGTCTTCCCGAGCGAGCCGATCACCGAGCACCCGCTGTTCGCCCTCGACAACGTGGTCGTGACCCCGCACCTCGGCGCTTCGACAACCGAGGCCCAGGACCGCGCCGGCGTCCAGACCGCCGAGCAGGTGATCTTGGCGCTCAACGGAGGCTCGGTCACGACCGCGGTCAACGTCCCGACCGTCCGCCCCGAGGACATGGCCGTGCTCGGTCCGCTGCTCCCGCTCTGCGAAAGCCTCGGGCGACTGGCCGTCGAGTTGACCTCGGCGTCCTCGATCGATCGGATCGAGGTCAGCTTCGAGGGCCGTCTCGCGGAGTTCGACACCCGACCTCTGACGACCGCGGTGCTGATCGGGGTGCTGCGCGACCACACCGAGGAGCACGTCAACGTGGTCAACGCTCCCTCGCTGGCCGAGGCCCGCGGAATCGTGATCTCCGAGCGCAAGCAGGGCGATTCGGTCAACTTCAACGAGCTCGTCGGGGTCGCGATCATCTCGGGCGACACGCGCGTCGAGGTCGCGGGCACCGGATTCGGCCCCAAGAGCGTGCCGCACCTCGTGTCGGTCCACGGTCAGAGCTTCAACCTCGCTCTCGCCCCGCACCTGGCGGTCTTCCGCTACCTCGACCAGCCGGGGATGGTCGGGCGCGTCGGGTCGATCTTCGGTGAGCACGGCGTCAACATCGCCTCGGCGGCAATCGGAGCCGAAGGAACGGTCGGCGACGAGGCCGTCATGACCATCACGACCGACGCCGCCGTCCCACCCGCGGTGATCGACGCGATCGTGGCCCTGGAGGGCTTCCACGACGGCCGTGCGGTGAACCTGTGAGAGCGCTCGTGATCACCGCGCACGGCGCGCCGGAGGTGCTCCGTGTCGAACAGCGGCCCGATCCGACCCCCGGGATCGGTCAGGTCCGGGTCGCCGTCAAGGCGGCCGGCATCAATTTCGCGGACGTGATGGCGCGGATGGGCCTCTATCCGGACGCCCCGAAGCTCCCGAGCGTCGTCGGCTACGAGTTCTCGGGCGTCGTCGAGTCGCTCGGCTCCGATGTCGCAGGCGTCGCGGTCGGCGACCGGGTGCTCGGTGGGAGTCGCTTCGGTGGTTACGCCGAGTACGTGGTCACCGATGCCGAGCAGCTGATCCCGCTGCCGGCGGACTGGAGCTTCGAGGAGGGTGCCGCGTTCCCGGTCAACTACGCGACCGCCTACGCGGGCCTCTGCCGCTACGGCGCGATGATCAGCGGCGAGCGGGTCCTGCTGCACGCCGCCGCGGGTGGTGTCGGCATCGCGGCCACCCAGATCGCCAAGCTCGTCGGCGCCGAGGTCTTCGGCACGGCGTCGCCGTCCAAGCACGAGGCGATTCGGGGCTTCGGCGTCGATCACCCGATCGACTACCGCGACAAGGACTTCGTCAAGGAGATTCGCCGCATGACCGGCGCCAAGGAGCCGCTCGACATCGTGATGGACGCAGTCGGCGGATCGAGCTTCCGACGCAGCTTCTCGCTGCTCGGCGCCGGCGGCCGCCTGGTCTGCTTCGGAGCATCGTCGTTCGTATCGGGTGAGAAGCGCAACGTCATCCGCGCGCTGCGCGGCGTGGTCGAGACGCCCTGGTTCAACCCGATGCGCCTGATGCCGCCGTCGAAGTCCGTAATCGGCCTCAACATGCTGACGCTCTGGGATGCGAAGGGCTCGCTCCACGAGTACATCCAACCGCTCTCCGAGTGGATCGCCGCGGGCTCGCTGCGGCCGGTCGTCGCCGAGGCCTTCCCGCTCGAGCAGGGACCCGAGGCGCACCGCTTCATCCAAGAGCGCAAGAACGTCGGCAAGGTCGTCCTGACCCTGTAGAAGGGTCGCCTGCTCGGTGGTACCCTGCGTCGAGATGACGTTCCTGTTCGACCTGCGACTTCTCCTCCTCCCCCCTCGGGGGGAATAGCGCGTGGCGGCCGCCGAAGCCGCGAACCCAGGAGAGATCTCGAAGGCCGAACATCGAAAGGAACGACATGACTGACTCGCACCCAAATCCCGACCGAGATGCCACGCAGCGCGTGCGCATCTTCGACACGACGCTGCGTGACGGGGAGCAATCGCCGGGCATCTCGCTCAACCGCCAGGAGAAGGTCGAGATCGCCTTCCAGCTCGCGCGGCTCGGCGTCGACGTGATCGAGGCCGGCTTTCCGATCTCCTCGCCCGGCGACTTCGAGTCGGTCCAGGCGATCGCACGGGAGGTCGAGGGCCCGATCATCTGCGGTCTTGCGAGGACCGGGCACCAGGACATCGACGCCGCCTGGAACGCGGTCAAGGATTCGCCGCGGCCGCGGATCCATACCTTTATCTCGACCAGCGACATCCACATCGTCCATCAGCTCCAGACCACCCGCGAGGATGTCAAGGGCCAGGCAAAGGCTGCCGTGGCGCACGCTCGGCAGTACTGCGAGGACGTCGAGTTCTCGCCGATGGACGCGACCCGTGCGGACTGGGAGTTCACCGCCGAGGTGATCCAGATCGCACTCGACGAGGGCGCGAGCACGATCAACGTGCCCGACACGGTCGGCTACTCGATGCCGAACGAGTACGCACACATGTGGAGCGAGCTCTACCGGCTGGTCCCTGGTCTGCAGAAGGTGATCACCTCGGTCCACTGTCACAATGATCTCGGGCTCGCGGTCGCCAACTCGTTCGCCGGCGTCGAGGCCGGATGTCGACAGGTGGAGTGCGCCGTCAACGGGCTCGGGGAGCGGGCCGGCAACGCCTCGCTGGAGGAGATCGTGATGCTGCTCAGCGTTCGAGAGGCCGATCACGGGCTGTTCAGCGAGGTCGCCACGCGCGAGATCGCCCGTACGAGCCGCCTCGTCTCACGGCTGACCGGCTACCAGGTGCAGCCGAACAAGGCGATCGTCGGCCGCAACGCCTTCGCGCACGAGTCCGGCATCCATCAAGACGGCGTGCTCAAGGAGCGGACGACCTACGAGATCATGGACGCCACCGATGTCGGCCTCGAGGCGAACTCGATCGTGCTCGGCAAGCATTCGGGTCGCCACGCGCTGCGCGACGCGCTCGAGCAGCTCGGCTTCAAGGTCGACGGTCACGCGCTCAACGTCGCCTTCAAGCGGTTCAAGGAGGTCGCCGACAAGAAGAAGCAGGTGACCGCGATGGATCTCGAAGCGCTCGTGACGGATGAGATCCGGGCTACCCAGGAAGGCGCCTTCGAGCTCGAGTCCTTCGAGGTCGAGGCCTCTTCGGGCCGCTCACCGCACGCGAGCGTCCGGGTCAAACTGCCCGGGGGAGAGGTCGCCGAGGGCAGCTTCACCGGAGACGGGCCGATCGACGCCTTCTTCAGCGCGCTGAACGCGGCGACCAACCGCGAAGGACGGCTCAAGGAGTACCGCGTGGGGGCGGTCACCGGCGGGCGTGATGCGCTCGGTGAGGTGACGGTCCGAATCGAGCTCGACGGCGTCGGCGCATCGGGTCAGGGTGTCTCGACCGACATCCTCGCCGCCTCGGGGCAGGCCTACCTGCGAGCGCTGACCAATGCGCTGGCGAACTCCCCGGTCGCCGAGGCCGAGCACCACCTCGAGCGGGCTGCTTCGCGCCAGCCGACGCCCTAGCCACGTTGGCGCCCGTCGAGCCGTTCACGTTCGTCGACGGCGAGCGCCTGCTCCGCTTCGGGTCAGGCGTCCTCGCCGAGGCGGGCGAGCTGCTCGTGCGGCGCGGGTTCGCCGGGTACGCGCTGCTCACGACCGAGCGGGCACGCGATGTGGCCCGAGGCCTCGAAACGGAAGCGGTGAAGGTGATCGAGGTCGGACCGGGGCCGGTCCCGGAGCTCGCTACCGCGCACCGTTCGAAGGTCGGTGGACTGCCGTTGGTCGCGCTCGGGGGCGGGCGTGTGGTCGATGTCGCCAAGGCGATCGCCGGTGCAGACGGCCTCGCTTGCGCGGCAATCCCGACGACGCTGGCCGGCTCGTCGTTCACCCCCTTTCACCGGTTGCCGAACGATGCGCCGGGCGCTCGAATGGTGCGTCCGGCGCTGGTGATCGCCGACCCAAACCTGATGGCCTCGGCTCCCTTGCCGCTGCTGGCGGCCACCGCCATGAACGCGTTCGCGCATGCTTTCGAAGCGCTCTACACGCCGCTCGCCAATCCCGTTTCTGAAGGCGCGGCGCTTGCCGCCGCGGCCGCTCTGTCCCGGGGCTTGGCCGATCGCTCTGGAGCGGCGAGAGAAGAGCTCGCGCTCGGCGCGGCACTCGCCGGCTACGCCGTCGGGACCACCGGCTTCGCCATCCACCATGCGACTTGCCAGACGATAGTTCGCGTCGTCTCCACACCCCACGCCGAGACGAACGCCGTGGTCCTGCCGCACTCGGTTGACTTCATGGTCGCGCGGGCGCCGCGGGAGGTGGGCCTCTTCGCGGAGGCGATCGGGGCGGATGGTCCCGCCGCCGCCTCGCGGGTGATCGCCTCGCTCGCCGCTGGGTCGGGCATCCGCTCACTCAGCGACCTGGGCATTCAGCCAGCGTGGATTCCGCACCTCGCCAAGGCAGTCGCCGAGCACCCGGCGCTCGCGAACACGCCGGGCGTCCGTCCGGCGGTCGCCGAGGTCGAAGGGCTCCTCGTGGCGGCGCTCTAGCGCGCGACGACGAACTAGGTTGTCGATGGCCGCAGCCAGCGTGCTAGCAGTCAGACGTACGTGATAACGTACGCGTGATGCCAGCCACCCTCACGCAGCCAACGACCATCGGCCCTCGCCTGCGGGCGCTGCGCGAGGCCCACGACCTCTCGCTGCGCGACCTCGCGGAGCGGTCGGGGGTTTCCGCACCGATGCTCTCCCAGGTCGAACGCGAGGAGACGAGTCCGACGCTGGCGGTGGCGGCGCGGATCGCGGCGGGCCTGGATCTTTCGCTGTCGCAGCTGTTGCGCCTCGACGAGGGCGATGCCGTGTCGATCGTCCGGCGGGCGGATCGGCGCGGCGGCGGATCGGTCCGGCGCGGCCACCGCTACGAGATCCTGACGCCGCCGCTGCCCGGCCAGCGCGCAGAGC
>JACCVG010000133.1 GCA_013698335.1 Thermoleophilaceae bacterium | reverse complement strand
GTCGCGCCGCTGGGATCCTCAGTGCACGCCGCGAGCGCGGCTCGCTCGGCGTGCGGCCGCCCTGCGGCCTCGTGGAAACCCTCGCCGATCGTCCGGCCGTTCTTGACCACGACGCAGCCGACAAGCGGATTCGGGCTGGTGTGGCCGCGCGCGGCCTGGGCCAGCTCAATCGCCCGCTCGAGGTGGCGATCGTCGTAGCTGGTGGCAAGCGTCTGGGACACGTTGACTCGCCAGTCAATTCTACGCCGCGGACCCGCTTCGGCCGCTCACGGAGCGTCAGATGGCGCGCAGCATGTCGCCGCCGCAGTTCCGGCACGAGAGGTTGGCTGAATCCGAGAGGCGCGCGATCGTCGAGTGCGACCCGCAATCGGGGCACTCCGACCGCAGCTCGAACCGGCGCATGCAGTAGAGACAGCGGTAGCGGCCCGGAAGCGACGTCGGACGGAGCCAAGGCTCACCGCAGGTCGGACACTTCGGGCCGAGGTCGATCTCGGCATCCCCGCTCATGATCGGTCGATTGTGACTGGTGCGCCCGACTGATCGCGAAAATCTTCAGACCGGCTAGGTGACCAGTCCGCGTCCGGCGCCATGCAGATAGTCGGCCGCGGCCATCGACCGCCCGCCGGACGGCTTGATCCTTTGCAGCTCCAGCGCTCCCGGTGCGCAGCCGAGCAGCATCCGGCCCTCGCGTCCGACCAGCCGGCCGGGCTCGAGGTCCGTCGCCTCGAGTGCGCTCACCTGCTCGACCCCGAGTGGCTCCCCGCCTTCAAGCAGCAGCTGAGCTCCAATGTGGGGGTGCAAGGCACGAACGCGCCGCTCGAGGTCAACCGCGGGCCGCGTTCCGTCCAGCCGCCGATCCTCCGGCTCGATCTTCTCTGCATAGGTCAGTCCTTGCTCGCCCTGTTCCACGAACCCGGCGCCCGAGCCGATGGCCTCGCAGAGCATTTCTCCGCCGAGCTCGGCCAGCCGCCGCGAGAGCGACCCGAAATCATCATCCGCGCGGATCGGCTCCTCGACGCGCGAGGAGATCGGGCCGGCGTCGAGCTCGGCGACCAGGCGCATGATGCAGACCCCGGTCCGCTGATCGCCGGCCTCGATCGCCCGCTCGATCGGCGCGGCGCCGCGCCAGCGCGGCAGCAGCGACGGATGGACGTTGTAGATCAGCTGATCGGAGAGCAACGGCTCGCGGATCAGCGCGCCGAACGCGCAGACGACGAGCGCCTCGGGCTCCGCGGCGGCGATCACCGCGCGTGATTCCTCGGTGTTGACGTCGGCCGGCTGGACCAGCGCGATGCCGAGCTCCCGCGCCAGCGTCGCGACCGGCGGTGATGTGAGCTTCCGACCGCGGCCGCGACCGCGATCCGGCCGGGAGATGACGAGTTGAGGGCAGTGAGCGGACGCGGCGAGCCGCTCGAGAACCGTCCCGGCGAACTCCGAGGTGCCGAGGTAGACCGTGCGCATAAGCGGCCAGCGTATGCCACGCGCAGGGCACCGGGTGGGTAACCTGAGCCGCTCTGTCCGCCAAGCAGACGTGTAGCCCAGCAGCCGGGCACCGTCGCACGCAGGAGGTCTCTGACGTGAAGCACCTGCCCATCGCGCTGGTCCTTGCAGTCCTGGTCGCCCCGACGTCCTCCCTGGCCTTCTCCGAACGGTTCGAGGGCAAGGGCGACGACAAGATCGACGTCAGGTTCCAGCTCAAGGACGACGAAGTCCGGGGCTTCACCACCAAGAACGTCGAGTTCACCTGCTCCGAAGCGGGCGACACGATCGTCAGCGATCCGAAAAGGTTCAAGCCAATCGACGTGCGCGACAATGGGCGCTTCGACGATCGGTTCAGCAATCGCTTCCGCGATCGCGACAGCGACGCAAAGGTCAAGCTGACGTCGGAGGTCGACGGTCGGCTGACCGACGAGGAGCCGGTCAAGGAGCGCGACGGAGTCGCCTCCCAGGACGAGGAGGTCTTCCAGAAGGGCCGCGGCGAGCTCGAATTCACACTCGAGTTCGAGACCGGCGACAGGTGTGAGAGCGGCGAGCTCGACTGGAAGGCGAAGGCACGGTAACACCGCTCTGGTGGGCGGAGGGCCGTGTTCTCTATGCGACAAGGTCAGCGACCGATCACCTAAGGTGGTCGGTCGGAAGTAACACCACACGAGCGAGTCCGCGCGCCGGGCTTCGCGAACCGGAGGTTCAGATGAAGCGATTCACCCCCGTCGCGCTGCTCGCCCTGCTGATCGTGCCGGCCGTCGCCTTTGCGGCTGCCGACAGGTTCAAGGGCGGAAGCGACGATGACGACAAAGTCAAGGTCAAGTTCGAACTGAAGAACGAGGATCAGATCAAGGACTTCACGGCCAAGGAGGTCGAGTTCAGCTGCAACGAGCGCAAGGATTTCCGCGCCAACCCGCCCGAGTTCAACAAGGTCGACGTCGAGAGCAACGGCGACATCGATCAGGAGTACAAGATCAACGAGAAGGGCCGCAACAGCGAGGGCGACAAGGTCGAGATCCGGTTCAAGGGCAAGCTCGAGGGCCAGCTCGACGGCAAGAAGAAGAAGTACGACGAGGGCGACGGCGAGATGAGTTTCGACGCCCGCTACAAGACCGACGGCGATCGCTGCGAGAGCGAAGAGCTCGAGTGGAACGCCGAATTGAAGGACCAGAAGGACTAGCTTCCGGCGGTCGTCTGACGGAGCCCGTCAGGCGGCCGCTTGGTGCTCCAGGTCTCGTAGTTCTCTGATCGCCTGCTTGCGCTGCTCGCGCGGGGCGCGATCGAGCATCAGGACACCGTCAAGATGGTCGATCTCGTGCTGGATGACGCGTGCCTCGAGGCCGGAGGCCTCGACGAAACGCGGCTGCCCGTGTTCGTCTTGCGCTCGGACGCGCACATGGATCGACCGGTCCACGTCGACGTGGACCCCTGGAATGGACAGACAGCCCTCCTCAAGCGTTTCTAGCTCCTCCCCACGCCATTCGATCTCGGGGTTGACGAGCGCCACCAGCGGCGCCTCGTAGCCGACGCGGTAGACGACCAGACGCTGGCTGACGCCTAGCTGGGGGGCTGCAAGGCCGACGCCGATCGCGTCATCCATCAGGCCCGCCATCCGCCGGACCTGGGCTCGCAGCCCATCATCGAAGCGGTCGACCTCGGTCGCGCGGCTCTTCAGGACGGGATCGCCGAACCGTCTGATGAACGACATCGCGGCATTGCGGCGCGCCTGCCGCTCGGGATCGATCTGCGGCGGCTCGGCGTCCTCGTCGTCGATCGGATCGATCAGATCGTGCTCGTCGTCCATCGCACGGATTCTAAGCGCTTTGCGGACTAACCCCGTCCTACTGCGGGTCCACATCGACGGCGAAGGCGACAGGCCCGGAGATCGGCTCGGCCGCCGTCGCCTCGACCGCCTCGCGGACCGCCCTGACAGCCGCCGATCGAGACTCCGACTTGACGAGTAGCTGAGACCGTTCACGACCCTTCAGGCGAAACAGCGGCGCGGGCCCGGCGATCGTCGCCTCCGGCGCCAGCGCCACGATCCGTTCGGCCAGCAACGTGGCGACCTCCAACTCCGGACCGCGCTCGGAGCAGCTGCAGACGACCCGGATCAGCTCCCCGAACGGCGGGTAGCGGAGCGCCGCGCGCCGCTCCAGCTCGCAGGCGAGGAAGGCGGGCGCGTCGTGAGCCGCGGCGAGCGCCAAGCACTCGGCGTCCGGGTCGAGCGCCTGGACCAGTACCCGGCCACCACCCGGTCCCCTACCGCTGCGACCAGCGAGCTGCGCGACCAGCGAGAAGGTCCGCTCCTCGGCACGGAAGTCCGGGAAGCGGAGCGTCGCATCGGCGTCGAGCACCACGCCGAGCGCGACGTCGGGGAAGTCGTGCCCCTTCGCGACCATCTGCGTCCCGATCAGAACGCCCGCATCGAGCGCCTCGAATCGCTCCAACAGACGCGCGGTCGCCTCCCGTCCGGAGCCCGTATCGGAGTCGAGCCGCAGGACTTCGAGCGGGGCGAGCAACCGGTCGAGCTCGTGCTCGAGGCGCTCGGTCCCAATGCCGTGACGGCCGACCGAAACCGAGCCGCACTCCGAGCACGCGCGCGGCGCCTTCTGGGAGTGGCCGCAGTGGTGACAGGAGATTCGCCCGGCGGCCTGGTGGAGGACGAGCGTGACGTCGCAGTTGGGACAGCCCCACGTGTGGCCGCAATCGTGACAAGCGACGAAGTTCGACCAGCCGCGGCGGTTGAGCATCACGATCGCCTTCGATCGCCGTTCGCGGATCTCGGCGAGCGCGTCCACGGTGCGCGGGTGCAGCGCTCCTTCGATTCCCGCCATCCCGACGACCTCGACCGCCGGCAACGGCAGCGAGTCGACCCGATCTGGCATCGACAGCCTGGGGAAGGCGACCCAGCTCTCGGGCCGCGGCGTCGCGCTTCCCGCGAGCAGCACCGCACCGGCCGAGCCCGCCCGCAGCTCGGCGACGCGACGAGCGTCGTAGCGCGGATCTCCCTCCTGCTTGTAGGAGCCGTCATGCTCCTCGTCGATCACGATTAGCCCGAGCTGCTCTAGCGGAGCGAACACGGCCGAGCGCGGACCGACGCAGACGCGCGCCTCGCCGCGGCGCAGTCGCAGCCACTCGTCGTAGCGCTCCCCGTCGGATAGCTGAGAGTGGAGGATCGCGACGGTGTCGCCGAACCGCTGCTGAAAGCGCGAGGCCGTCTGCGGCGTCAGAGCGATCTCGGGCACCAGCACGATCGCCGAGCGACGGCGCTCGAGGACCGCCGCGACGGCCGCCAGGTAGACCTCTGTCTTGCCGCTGCCCGTGACCCCGTGCAGCAGCAGCCGGCGATCGGCCGCGTCCGGCTGATCGAGCAGCGCGAGAACCGCGGCGAGCGCCGCGGCCTGATCGGCGCTCAAGACGTGCGGCACGTCGGAGCGACCGCCCACGGGCCTGACCGGTGGGCGCCGCCGGACCGCTTGCTGCTCGAGCGTCACGAGCCCGCGCCGCTCGAGCGCCCGCAGCGTCGTGTGGGTCCCGC
>JACCVG010000103.1 GCA_013698335.1 Thermoleophilaceae bacterium | reverse complement strand
CACCGAAGCCCCGCTCGCCACCCGGGCCGGTGGGCATCCGCAGGACCTGCTCGCGGGCGGTCAAAAAAGCCTGGTCAGCGGGCTCGGAGCGCGCGAGCTCGAGCCGCTGCTCGAGTGCGTCGATCGCCGGCCCGGTGATTTCGCGCGTCATACGTGCTCGGCCTCCTGGGCCGGAACGCCCTTCTTGACGCGCTCGGCCTGCTTGACGGCCCGCTCAGCGATCCGCGCGCCCTCACCTCTGCCGCGCATGACGTTGATCGCGACACGCGCCCGGGCGGCGACCGGCTTCAGCCGGCGGCCACGGCGAGTGGCCGCCTTGGCGAGTTGCCTGGTCGCCGGTCCGGGAGCCAGCGCCGAAGCGATCCGGAAGACCCACGCGAGCACCGGGCCGAGCGGGTTCCCGGCGGAGTCCGCGGGTGCCGGTGCGGCCACCGCCAGCCCCTCGATCGTCCCGACGAGGCGCGGGGTCGCGAGCACGTCGATCCCGTGCGGGCGGATGAAGTGCTCGATCAGGCGCATGTTCTCCTCCGCCGCCTCGGCCCCGCCCGCGAGCGATCGTGCGATCTGGCCGGCCTGCTGTTCGATCGTCGCGGCGACCTTGAGCATGCCGCCGTTCTCGGGCAGCAGGTAGCGGAAGTGGAGGCTGCCGCGCTGAGTCTTCCAGTACTGCGGGGCGAGCAGCGTGTGCACCGGCCGGCCCACGATCGCCGCCTCGATCATCGAACTCGAGTTGATTCCGATCGCGGCGGCGCAGTGATGGAGCGAGTCGAAATAGTCGTTGCGCAGCTCGAGACTGGTCGGGTTCGCGCCCTCGAGCGGGTAGACGGCGACGCCGGGCAGCTCGTGGACGCCGTGCTCGCGCGCGGTCGCGTTCTGTGGATGTGGCCGCACGAGGATCTGGACGTCCTCGAGCCCGGCGCCCTGCACGGCGCGCAGCCCGCGGATCCAGTCGGCGATGAACGCGCCCTCCGCCGGGGCGATGAAGCCCGAGGAGCCGAGGTAGAGTACGAACGGCCGCTCGGCGTCGAGCCCGACCGACGCGCAGAACTGCTCGCGCGAGCGGGTCGGCTGCCAGTCGAACCAGTGGTCATAGGCGACCGCCCCGGTCACGACGATCCGCTCGGCGGGAACGCCGTGGAGCTCGATCGCCTCGCGCCGTTGCGTCGAATTCCAGACCGTGACCGTGTCAGGCAGCTCGTGGATCAGGCCCTTGGTCGTCAGGTGATCCCAGCTCGCGACCATCAGGCAGGTGGGTAGCCCGGCCGCCTTGGCGCAGCGCAGATACTCGAGCTGCGGCGAGCCGATCTCGACGAGCGGCGTGATCACGACCAGATCGGGTGCCTGGGCCTCGATGTAACGACGGACCTCACGTGAGCGCGGAATCCCCTCGAGCACACGCCGAGCGACCGAGGTGATCACGTCGAGCCCCCGCCCGGTGCGCGTCAGCCGCAGCATCGTCAGCCGCTGCGCCCAGTTGGCCGCACGCTCCTCCGCGCGCGCGCGCAGCGCCGGCGCCTGCGCGAACTCGGGACGCAGGTAGCGCCAGTAGTCGAGCGCGCTGCAGAGCTCGGCGGCGACACGGGTCCAGCCACCGCTTCCGCGGTCTGGGGTGACCCCCCAGGTGATGCCGTCGTGGGCGGCGGCGAGCGCCTCGAGCTGGTCGGAGAGCTGGGGCAGGTTCGCCTTGGCGGTGTGGTCGACCGCGATGTGGATCGCGTGGCCACGCTCGGCGAGCGCGATCAACGTCGCGTCGAAGTTGCGCACGTAGCCCGCGTGGCGCATGAATAGGAGGATCTTCCGGTTCAAGGTTTCAGGAGTGGCGTGGCGCCAGGTCAGAGGTTGTCGACCGCGGCGGCCTCGGAGGAGGCGAAGAAGAACAACCCGGCGACGCCGATGGTCGCGATAGTAGCGAGGCTCGCGGTTACCGCGAGCGGCTGAACCTCACCGACTCCGAGCAGCCCCCACTTGACGAGCTCGACGGGACCGGTCATCGGATTGAGCGCCATCAGGGTGCGAAACTGCTCCGGCACGATGCTGATCGGATAGAGGACCGGCGTGATGAAGAACCAGAACGCGAGAATCCGGGTCAGCGCGAAGCGCATGTCCCGTGACTGCGCGCCGTAGACAGAGGTGAAGAGACCGAGCGCCCATACGAGCCCGATCGCCATCAGGTACCCGGCGAGCGCGATCAGCAGCCCCGGACCGAGCTGGACGTAGACGACCCCGTCGAGGATCGCGTAGAAGCCAACGACCAGCGCGATGATCACCGCGAACATGAACAGCTCCAGCAACTCGACCGAGATCGAGGAGACGAGCAGCAGCAGCCGCGGGAGGTAGATCTTGCCGAGGAACCGCTTGTTCAGCTCGGTGCTGCGGGTGGCCCAGTAGAGCCCACCCTGAAAGAGCTGCCAGCACGACATCCCGACGAGCAGGAAGATCAGGTAGGGAACGCCTTCGGAGGGGACTTTCAACAGCGCCCCGAACAGCAGCACGCGGGCGCCGACCTCGAGCACCGGTCGCAGCGGCAGCCACCACCACCCGAGGTAGGTGTTGATGTAGCGCTTGCGGATGTACTGCTTGCTGAAGAATGGGATCAGTCGCCGGTAGGTCCACAGCTCGCGGAAGCGGTGGGGCAGGCCCGGATGGCGGGGCTCAATGACCCGGACGGTCGCGCTCATGTG
>JACCVG010000096.1 GCA_013698335.1 Thermoleophilaceae bacterium | reverse complement strand
CGGCTGACCCCCGGCGGCGGCCCGCGCCGACCCCAGCGACCGCGAGCGACGCCGGCCGGCGGGAGCCGGATCACGCCCAAGCGGGTCATCCTCACCATCGTCGCTCTGCTCGCCGGATGGATCGCGCTCTCGATCGTCCTCTTCATGATCAGCGCCCAGACCAGCAAGGGCGTCAGCAGCGAGGCCGAGGATGCGCTCGCAGGCGGCGGGAGCCTGTTGACCGGCAGCACGATCCTCGTGCTCGGATCAGACGCGCGCGACGTGCCGGGCGGCGAGGGCGAGACCGGCCGCGCCGATTCGATGATGCTCTTGAGGGTCGGCTTCGGCAACGTGCGACGGCTATCGATCCTGCGTGATTCGCTAACGACGATCCCCGGCCAGACCGGCGAGCAGAAGATCAACGGGGCTTACGCATTCGGCGGAGCGCCGCTGCTGATCGAAACGCTCGAGGGTTTCCTCGGCAACGGGCTCGAGGTCAACCACCTCGTCGAGGTCAACTTCAACAACTTCCCCAAACTGATCGACTCGCTCGGCGGGGTCCTGATCGACAATCGCACCGAGCTCAAGGCGCCGTTCTTCGACAGCGCCGTTGTAGCGCCGGGCGACTGCGCTCCGGGCGGTGGCGGCGAGAACGGCGAGCAGCCCTCGGAGGGGTTCCGGATGAAAGAGGGTGAATGCCGCCTCGACGGCGCGCAGGCCCTCACCTACGCGCGCATCCGCCAGAACCTTGCGGACCCCGGCGAGGACGACGCCGACCGCGCGGCGCGCCAACAGAACGTCCTGTCGGGCATCCGCTCGCAGGTCCTCTCTCCGGTGACCCTGCTGCGCCTGCCCTGGATCGCCTGGGAATCACCGCGCGCGGTGCGGACCGATCTGAAGGGCCCCGGACTCGCGACGCTGTTCATCGATCTGGTTACCGGCGGCACCGGCAAGACGCGGGTGCTCGAACCGTCAGGGAGCGTCGGGACGGGCCTCGTGATCAGCGAGGAGGAGAAAGCGGCCGCAGTCGAGGAGCTGCTCGGCGGGAGTTAATCGTCGCTCTTGGTGCTCGATGCCGCGGGCTTGGAGTCCGACTTCGAATCGGACTTCGAGTCTGACTTCGGCTTCGAGTCCGACTTCGACTCGGAGGAGCCCGATTCAGAGCTCTCGCTCGAGCCGCCGTTCTTGCGCTTCTTGCCGTAGTCGGTCGTATAGAAGCCCGACCCCTTGAAGTGGACCGCGGGCGAATGGAGCACGCGCTGGACCGGGGCCGTGCAGATCTGGCACTCGGTCAGCGAGTCGTCGGTCATCCTCTGCATGACCTCGAAGGTGTGCCCCTTTTCACAACGGTAGTCGTAGAACGGCATCCCTTCTGAGTATAGGAACGGGTTCCCCCCGATAGGGTCTCCGGTCGCATGGGCACCCCCACCGACAGCGTCACGATGGAGAAGATCGTCGCCCTCTGCAAGCGGCGCGGCTTCATCTTCCAGTCCTCGGAGATCTATGGGGGGCTCGCTTCGACCTACGACTACGGGCACTACGGGGTGCTACTGAAGTCCAACGTCAAGGCCGAATGGTGGCGCGCGGTCGTCCAGGAGCGCGACGACGTCGTCGCGCTCGACGCGGCCATCCTCATGCACCCGCGCACATGGGAGGCCTCAGGCCATCTCGAGGGGTTCACCGACCCGCTCGTCCAGTGCCTCGGCAAGTGCAAGCGACGCTGGCGCGAGGACCATCTGCGCGAGGGCGTGGAGGCGGCGGGTGGCAATCTGAGCGCCGAGTTGCGCTGCCCCGAGTGCGACGGAGAGCTGTCCGAGCCGCGCAACTTCAACTTGATGTTCGAGACGCACATGGGCCCGATCCAGGACGAGGGCTCGCGCGTGTTCCTCCGCCCGGAGACCGCGCAGGGGATCTTTGTGAATTTCAAGAACGTGCTTCAGTTCGCGCGCAAGAAGCCACCGTTCGGGATCGCCCAGGTCGGCAAGTCGTTCCGCAACGAGATCACCCCCGGCAACTTCATCTTCCGCACGCGCGAGTTCGAGCAGATGGAGATCGAGTTTTTCGTCCCGCCGGCCGAGGCGGAGCAGTGGCACCAGCACTGGATGGCCGAGCGGATGCGCTGGTACACCGACCTCGGCATCCGGCCGGATCACCTGACGCTGCGGGCACACGGCGCCGACGAGCTCTCCCACTACTCGAGCGGGACCTCCGACATCGAGTACCTCTTCCCAATGGGCTGGTCAGAGCTCGAGGGGATCGCCAACCGCGGCGACTTCGACCTCACCCAGCACGCCGAGTTCTCGCACCAGAAGCTCGACTACGTTGATCCCCAGAGTGGCGATCGCTATGTGCCGCACGTGATCGAACCGTCCGCGGGCGCCGATCGCGGGACGCTCGCGTTCATGGTCGACGCCTACGACGAGGAAGAGGTCGAAGGACGGGAGCGCGTGCTGCTGCGCCTCCATCCGCGCCTGGCGCCGGTCAAGGCGGCCGTGCTGCCGCTCGTGAACAAGGACGGCCAGCCCGAGAAGGCGCGGGCGATCTATGAGGAGCTGCGCCGTAGGATGACCACCGAGTTCGACACCGGTGGCTCGATCGGCAAGCGCTACCGCCGGCAGGACGAAATCGGCACCCCTTGGGGCGTCACCATCGACCACCAGACCCTGGAGGACGACACGGTGACGCTGCGTGACCGGGACTCCCTCGAGCAGACGCGGATCGCCGCCGACCAGATCGTCGGCGAGCTCGAACGCCGGCTCGGCGCTGATTGGCGCTCGCCGAAGCTCGACTGACCACGTCCCGTCGGGGCTCCGCGTCGGAGTCGCTCACTACAGTTGGGGTGTGGAGCCGCTGCTCGAGTACAGGCTCACCCTCGCGGGGTTCGAAACGCGGGCCCTGGAACTCGAGGGCGACGGCGCGCCGATCGTGCTCTTGCACGGCTGGTCGGACAGCGCCGACACCTGGCGGTTCACGCTCGACCGGCTCGCCAAGCTCGGACGCCGCGCGATCGCGTATGACATGCCCGGGTTCGGCGAGGCGGACCGGCTCGACCCCGGGCCGGTGCTACCGCAGCTCGACCGCTTCGCTCGCGCGGCAGTGCGCCGCGCAGCGCCCGAGGGTGGTGCGATCGTCGCAGGCAACTCACTCGGTGGCTGCGTCGCGCTACGGCTCGCCGAGCGCGCCGACCTCGAGCTCGGCGGGATCATTCCGGTCGCGCCCGCGGGCCTCGACATGGCGCGCTGGTTCATGCTGGTCGAGCGCGACATCCTCGTGCGCACGCTGCTCGCCTCACCGATTCCGCTGCCCGGGATCCTCGTCCGGACGGTCGTCGGAGAGGCCTACCGAAGGCTCGCGTTCGCGTATCCGGGCAGGATCGACCCGAAGGTCACGACCAACTTCAGCCGCCACCTCTCCAGTCGCGAGAGCGTCTCGGACAAGCTGGCGATCGGTCGCCGGATGCTCCCCGAGCTGCGCGATCCCTTCCGTCTCGGCCGCATCACGTGTCCAGTGATGCTGGTTTGGGGAAGTCGTGATCTGCTCGTCTTCCAGACTGGCGCCGACCGGGTGCTGGAGGCCGTCGAGCAGAGTCGGCTCGTCACCTTCGACGGCTGTGGTCACTGCCCGCAGATCGAGGATGCGGATCGCTTTGCGGACCTGCTTGTAGAGTTCCCCCACGAGCTCGCACAAGCGGCCTGACGCCTCCTAGAGGGCGGGCGCTCTCCCGCTCGGCCACCACGATGAACCTGCTCGCGCCAGACAAGCTGCTCCGCTCGGCCGTCAACGCCTTCGACCTCTACTTCGGTCAGGGTCTCGCCGACACAACGCCGATGCCGTCCTCGATCATCGCGGAAGGCCCCCAGCGCACCCTGCGGCGCTACCGCCCGACCCGCCGTGTGCGGACCGACCGCCCGCCGATCCTGCTCGTCCCCCCGCTGGCCGCGCCCGCCGCCTGCTTCGACCTGCGTCGCGGCTGCAGCCTCGTCGAGCACTTCGTCAACCTCGGTTACCCGACCTACCTGGTCGACTACGGCCCGATCTCGTTCGCCAATCGCGACCTCGGCCTCGAGCACTGGGTCGACGAGGTCATCCCGAACGCAATTCGCCAGGTCTCACGCGATTCCGGCGGCCGGCCCGTGCAACCGGTCGGATGGTGCCTCGGCGGGATCATGACCTTGCTCGCGGTCGCGGCCGACCCGAGGCTTCCGGTCGCCTCCGTGGCCACCGTGGCAAGCCCATTCGACTTCGCCGAGGTCAGGATGCTCGGGCCGGTCCGCCAGCTCGGCAAGGTCACCGGCGGCGCGCTCGTCTCATCGCTCTACAAGACGCTCGGCGGCGCGCCGGCTCCGCTCGTCAGCTTCGGCTTCAGGATGACCGCAATCGAGCGACTCCTGAAGAAGCCGATGTTCCTGGCTGAGCACCTCTCTGACCGCGAGACGATCGCCCACAGCCAGGCGATCGACCAGTACATGAGCCGCATGCTCGCCTACCCGGGCCGCACCTTCGGCCAGCTCTACCACGACTTCTTCCGCGTCAACTCGCTCGCCGAAGGCAAGCTGTTGCTCAACCATCGTGAGCTCGACCTCGCGGACGTCCGGATCCCCGTGCTGTCGGTCGCCGGCGGGGCCGACGTGCTTGCGCCCAAGGGCGCCGTGCACCGGATCGGCGAGATCCTCCCCAACTCCCCGCTCGTCAGGCTCGAGACCGCACCGGGAGGGCACCTCGGGGTGCTCACCGGTCGCTCCTCGATCGATACGACTTGGAGCTACCTCGATGAGTTCCTGGCGGAGACGGCGCCAGAGCGAACACCTTCGAAGACCAAGACCGATCCCCAAACCGTGGAGGTTTGACGATGCGACGCCTTTCAATGATCGCCGGCCTATTACTCATCATGGCGGTCCCGACCGCGCTGCTCGGGTGCGGTGGCGAGCAGCCCTCCGCGCCGGTGACCGACGAGGTCGCCAACGACGGCAACCCCGAAGGGCCCGACGCAAAGCAGACCGGCGCTTCGGTCGAGATCCAGATGATCAACACCTCCTTCGAACCGGCCGCCGTCGAGGTCTCGGTCGGCGACACCGTCGAGTGGGTCAACGAGGACAACTTCGACCACAACGCGATCGCCGAGGAAGGTGCCGACTTCGCCTCCGAGGACTTCGGCAACGGCGGGACCTTCGAATGGAAGGCGACCGCTCCCGGGGAGATCGCCTACACCTGCACGCTCCACCCAGGGATGGACGGCAGCATCAACGTCGTCGAATGAGCGCTACGAGCTGAGCAGGCGGCGGGCGATCTGCGCCCCGACGGCAAACGTCTCCGAGCTGTCCCAGGTGGGATCGGAGAGCATGTGCAACGCGATGCCGTCGCCGAGGCCGAACAGCGTCGCCACCACGGTCTCGGGGCTGGCAGCGAGGCTCACGACGCCCTCGTCCTGTTTGGCGTCGAGGACACGTGCGACGTTACCCTGCACGCGACGGTAGACCTCGGCCATCTCTTCGCGGAGTTCCTCGTTGTGGCGAGCGGCCGTGAATAGTTCGAAGACGAGCGCGTAGTTGTCAGGCTCGCGCTCGACGAGGTTCTCGAGCGCCTGGACCAACAGCTCGACAATCGCATCGACCGAATTTGCCGCCTGAAGACCGGCGTCGAGGTTGGCGATCCTAACCTCTGAGTCGTGCCGGACCACCTCCGCGAGCAGCCGCTCCTTGGAGCCGAAGTAGTAGTGGAGCAACCCGCGCGAGACGCCCGCTTCACTCGCGACCTGATCGAATGTCGACCCGGCCGCACCGCGGCTGCCAATACTCGTCCGCATCGCCTCGACGATCCGCCGGGCCTTGGCGCTGTCGAGCTTGCCGCGGTTGACCACCCGATCGTCGAGGTCGGTCAGCGCCGTCAGAGTCGGCTCGGATTGCATGCGGGAACCCTAGCTGGCCGACCAGCCACCGAGATCCCACCGGGGGCACGTTCGTGCCCCCGGTCGGGTTCTCGACTGAAGGTCTAGGACTTAGACTTCTCGGCGGCCGGCTCGGGCGCTTCTGCGCTCGCACCGCCGTTGGTCGCCGCCGCCGCCGGTGGCGGCGTAGTGGTCGACGTGTACTCGAACTCCTCCTCGGCACCGAACAGGGCGTCGAGCACCTTCTTGCGAACGCCTTCGCTCGCGACAAGCGCAACGCCGGCACCGACCACGCCGATCACGACGACACGTTTGAACCATCCGCCGCTCTTGGACCGCCCGCCCCGCAGCGAATCGGATGCTTCACGCAGCGACTTGGCCGCGGTCTGAAGGTCGCGATGGACGCGCTTGTCGTCCATCAGCACACGACCGGGACGCTTGCCGTGAGAGACCCGTCCGTAAGCGTTGCGAGCGGCGCCGAACGCCTCCCGCAGACTCTCGCGCAACTCCTCGTCCTCGATCAACCGCTGAACGAACTCGTTGTGACGGGCCGCCTGACCCGCAGCGAACACGCCCGATCCGGCGCGTGCCGCTTTGTTCCTGGATGCCATTTCAAACTCTCCTCGCGTGGGCTGGAATGCTCATAGCGAGCATACCCGGCTTTGCCGATCCCAACACAAGAACCTCCTGCTCGGCCGACAATCAAGCGTCGACAAGCGCCTCGCGGATTGCTGTGTCGATCCCATCGACCCAGACGAAGGTCATGTCTTCGAGCAGATGGCCGGGAATCTCGTCGAGATCGCGCCGGTTGAGCTTCGGAGCGATCACGCGCTTGACGCCGGCCCGCTGGGCGGCGAGCGACTTCTCCTTGAGGCCGCCGATCGGCAGCACCTTCCCGGTCAGCGTGATCTCACCCGTCATCGCAGTATCGGAACGAGCCGGGCGTCCGGTGACCAGTGAGCTCAGCGCAGTCGCCATCGCGACCCCCGCGCTCGGTCCGTCCTTGGGAATCGCCCCTGCCGGGACGTGGATGTGGACGTCGTTTTCGGCAAACCAGTCCCCGTCGACGTCACGGCCGAGCTTCCCGAGGTTGCCGCGCACATAGGACATCGCCGCCTGCGCCGACTCCTTCATCACGTCGCCGAGCTGACCGGTGACCTGCAGTCGGCCTTCACCGGGATATGCGCTCGCCTCGATGAACAACACGTCGCCGCCGACCGGCGTCCACGCCAGGCCTGTGGCGACGCCGGCCTGACGGGTGCGCTGGTCGACCTCCTCGGAGAGGAAACGGCGACGGCCGAGCAGCGCGCCGACCTGCTTGGGCCCGATCTTCCGCTGCGATGCCCGCCCGGTCTCCGCCTGACGGCGCGCAATCTTGCGGCACACCGAACCGATCTCGCGCTCGAGGTTGCGGACGCCGGCCTCGCGCGTGTAGCCGTCGATCAGCAGTGCGAGGCCGGGGTCGGTGAAGACGACCTTCTTCGGGTCGAGCCCGGCGCGCGAGATCTGGCGCTTGACGAGGTAGCGCTTGGCGATCTGGAGCTTCTCCTCCTGCGTGTAGCCGGCGAGCTGGATCACCTCCATCCGATCGCGCAGCGGGCCCGGGATCCGCTCGAGCTCGTTGGCCGTAGTGATGAACATCACGCGCGAGAGGTCGAACGGGAGGTCGAGGTAGTGATCTCGGAAGCTGCCGTTCTGCTCCGGGTCGAGGACCTCGAGCATCGCGCTCGACGGGTCACCGCGAAAGTCCGCCCCCATCTTGTCGAGCTCGTCGATCATCAGGACGGGGTTGTTGGAGCCGGCATCGCGCAGCGCGCGCAGGATCGTCCCCGGGAGAGCGCCGACGTAGGTGCGCCGATGGCCGCGGATCTCGGACTCGTCACGAACTCCGCCGACCGAGATCCGCTGGAAGCCGCGCCCGGTGGCCGCCGCGATCGACTTGCCGAGCGAGGTCTTACCGACGCCGGGCGGTCCGACGAAGCAGAGGATCGACGCGCTCGATTCCGGCTGCAGCAGCTGGACCGCGAGGTGCTCGAGGATCCGGTCCTTGATCCGGTCCATGTCGTAGTGATCGCGGTCGAGCACGCGCTTGGCCTTCCTGAGGTCGATGTCATCAGGTGTCGAGGCGCGCCAGGGGAGGTCGACGATCCACTCCAGATAGGTCCTGATCACGCCGTGCTCGGCCGATTGCGGCGGCAGCCGCTCGAAACGCGCCAGTTCTCGCTCCGCCTGCTTGAGCGCGTGTTCTGGCAGTCCGGCGGCGACGATCCGCTCGCGCAACTCATCGGTCTCAGCCGCCTGCTCGTCGACCTCGCCCAGTTCCTCCTGAATCGCCTTCAGCTGCTGACGCAGGAAGTACTCGCGCTGGCCCTTCTCCATCTCGGACTGGACCTGCGTCTGGATCCGCGATCCAATCGAGATCAGCTCGCGTTCGCGAGCAAGGTACTCCGACAGCCGGCGCAGCCGCTTGGCCAGGTCGCGCTGCTCGAGCAGCTCCTGCTTCTCCTCCGTCTTGATCCGCAGCGAGCCGGCGATCATGTGGGCCAGCTCGGCCGGATCGTCGATGTTGGCGACGGCGAGCTGCAGCTCCTCCGGTAGGTAGGGAACCTCCTCGATGATCTCGCTGAAAGTCGACTGGACGTTGCGCGCGAGGCCCTCGAGCTCGGCCGAGGGCTTGACGACATCGGGCAACTCCTCGATCTCGGCGACCAGGTACGGGTCGCTGGAGGTGAACTTCGTCAGCCGCACCCGCTGCGCGCCCTGCACGAGGATCCGCAGCGTGCCGTCGGGGACCTTGAGCATCCGAGCAACCGTCCCGGCGACGCCGATCTCGTAAACGCCATCGGCTTCCGGTTCCTCCACCTCGGGATCACGCGAAGCCACCATCACCAGCATCCGAGAACCCGCGAGCGCGTCGTTGACGAGCGTGATCGATCGCTCGAGGCCGACCGCCAGCGGCGTGATCATGTTCGGGAAGGGCACGCTGTCGCGTAGTGGAAGGACCGGCAGTGCATCGGGCAGTGCGCCTTGTCCGGACTCGTCCGAGCCCACGAGCTCGGTCAGCGAGATGCTCATTCCTCGCCGGACTCGATCGGAACGCGCCGCGCGATCTCCTGCGAGCGGGCGAGCGGAATCTCGATCTCGAGGATCCCGTCGGTGTAGGT
>JACCVG010000078.1 GCA_013698335.1 Thermoleophilaceae bacterium | reverse complement strand
GCGCACACCGACGACGGGTACATGGACGTCGACGAGGCCGCCGCGTTCCTCGCCTGCACCCCTGGTCGGCTGTACGCGCTCAAGTCCGCCAACCGCATCCCGCACCGCAAGGACGGATCGCGGCTGCTGTTCCGTCGCGACGAGCTGCACGCGTGGATCGAAGCGGGCGGCGGGTGCCGGCCGTGATCTGCCACCACGCTGCCACCCCTCCCGCAACCCCGCACCGCAAGCGGGCTCGAGAGCTGACCCAACCACTACGAATCAGGAGGTACCGAGATGCCCGGCTCGACCAGTAACGACCCGGAGGCCCGAGCACGGTCGCTCGCCAACCTCAACCGCAACCCACCCCGACCGCCACTCGGCAACACGCGCGCCCTCACGCACGGCGGCAAGACGACCGTCGCCACCGCCGACCTCACCGAGGCACGCCGCGAGCTGTACGACGCGCTGTCCGACGCCGCGCCGTTGCGCGAGGTGGACGGTTCGCTGCCGCGGGCGGACGAGGCGTCGGTCGAGGTGGCTGCGCTCGCTCTCCACCGCTGGCGCTCGGTGTCGCGGTGGCTTGACCTTCACGGCCGGCTCGACGAGAAGACCGGCGCCGTCAAGCCTGCCGCCGACCTCGAACTACGCCACGAGTCAGCGCTGCACCGCGCCCTCGACGTGCTCGGGCTCAACCCCGCGGCTCGGGCCAAGCTCGGGCTCAACGTCGCCCGGGCCTTCGACCTTGCAAGCGCACTGAGCGAACCCGACGAGGAGGAGTCATGAACGTCGTCGACCGCGACCGGCTGCGGTCCGACTTCGAATACTTCAGCCGCAAGGTCTTGAAGCTGAAGCCCTGGCCACACCAGCTCGAGGCCGCCGGCTCCGAGGCGTTCATCACCACGATCGCGGCCGCGCGCAGGACTGGCAAGACGACGCTCGCCGAGGCGCTCGCCATCCACACCGCGTTCGTCAACGGCGGCTGCAAGGTGCTCGTGTTGTCGGCCACGCAGGACGCCGCGCGGCGCATCACCGAGTCGATCGGCCAGCAGCTCACCGGCAACCCCCTCACAGCCGGCGCTGTCGTCGACGACCAGGCGACCCGCGTGCGGCTTAGTAACGGCTCGGAGATCGTCAGCTTGCCCGCCTCGCAGCGCCAGGTGCGCGGCTACGGCAAGGGCGTGCTGTTGGTGATCCTCGACGAAGCCGGATTCATGGCGTCCGAGTTGTGGACGGCCGCCCACTACACCGCACTAGACGAGCGCGCCCGCGGCTCGCGCATCCTGATCGTCGGTACACCGTGGGGCGCCCGCGAGCACTTCTTCCGCCGCAGCTTCGAGGCCGGGCGCGACGGCGACCGCGACCACGCGAGCTTCAACTGGACCTACAAGGCGAACCCGCTCCTCGACCAGGCCTACCTCGAGCGCCAGCGCGACCGCGTGGCACCGGCCGAGTATGCGGCCGAGGTGCTCGGCGAATGGGCCAGCGCCGAGGGCTCGCTGTTCTCTCACGAGCTGCTCGAGGAGAACACCGCCGCCTTCGAGCCGATCGCGCTCGAGGATCTGCGCGGACCCGCACGACCATTCTGCGGCCTCGATTGGGGCGTCTCCTACGACCGTTCGGCGGCGGCCGTGATCGCGCGCCTGCCGATCGGTCGACTCAACGGTCGGCGCAGCGACGTCCCGATCTACGGCGTGATCTCGGTGAAGGTGTGGCCGGCGGCAACCCGACTCGCCCACGTCGTTACCGACGTCGCCCGAGTGCCGATCGGCTGGGCCGTCACGAGCGAGACGAACGGGGTCGGCGCGATGCCGACCCAGCAATTACGCGAGGAGTTGCTGCGCAACCGCGAGAGCGAACACGACCTGCGGGTTGCGCAAACCGTGGCGAGCAACCCGTTTGCCAGCGACGAGGATCTCCCGGACCGCACGTACGTCGGTCTCTGGAAGGTCGCGACGACAGCGCCAAAGAAGGCCGCCGCGTACGGGACGATCTTGTCGCTGCTCGAACAGAACCGCCTCGTGCTACCGCGCCAGCCCGACCTGCTGCGCGAGCTGGCGGGCCTGCGTTACGAGATCACCGACTCGGGGTCGCAGCGGATCGAGGGCGCCCAGCACGACGACGTTGCGGACAGCCTCATGTTGGCCACGTGTCCGCGCTCTGAAAACGGCAAACACTGGACGCGCGTCGGGTGGATTTCCAGCCACCTTCGCGACCCCGAAGCTGATGCGCCCGAGACCGACGACCTGGTCAAGACCGGCGGCGGTCTCCTCGTCCCCCGGCGGCCGGCGTTCCAGTCCCTCGAAAACTCTGACCTCAGCCT
>JACCVG010000077.1 GCA_013698335.1 Thermoleophilaceae bacterium | reverse complement strand
GCCTCCGCCCCGCCAGCGACGACGGCCTCATAGGCTCGATGCACGATCTCTACGTTCTCCTGAGACATGGTCCGCGCAGTATCGCGCCAGCGGACCTACTCCGACAGGCCCACGGCTTCGAGGGCTTCGCGCAGATCGTCGTAGATCGTCCAGCGAGTAATTGTCCCGCCCTCCAGCTCGTAGATCATCGCGAAGCGGTTTTGCCACTCGATCCCGCTTCTCACGCCGATGCCTTGCTGAGTGCTGATGACCAAAACCCGGTCGCCAAGGTCGCGGATCTCCTCGACGTCCTGACGCCACTCTTCCCAAGTCCCGAACCACTCGGCGAGGATCGCAACCATCTCCTCGAGTCCGTGTCCGATGTGCCCGTCCACGCGGTGGGTCGCATCCATCACGATCTTTGGATCAATGAAACCGAGGGCTGCGGCGGCATCCCCGTCGGCGAAGGCCTCGTACATGCGGCGCACGATCTCGACGTTCTCCTGCGACATCCCCTACTCCGACAGCCCGGCGACTTCGAGGGCGTCGGTTCGTTCGGTGAACGCCTGGCGGCGGGTGATCATCCCGTTCTCGACCGTGAAGACACTCCAATCCACGGTCTCGAACGGCACGCCTCCCTCCTTGCCCCGCCCTCGCCAGCGATGTGAGACAACAACCCATTTCCCCGCATCGATGAGCTGCTCCGCGGATACGCTGAGCACTTCGAAGGCCTCGTAGAAGCGGCCGACCGCCGTTCGAAACCCGGCATGACCCCGATAAGCACGGGCGTCGGGGAGGTCGGGGTGGTCTTCCCAGAGCAGTTCTGGATGAAGGAAGGGTTCCGCCGCCTCCGCCCCGCCAGCGACGACGGCCTCATAGGCTCGATGCACGATCTCTACGTTCTCCTGAGACATGGTCCGCGCAGTATCGCGCCAGCGGACCTACTCCGACAGGCCCACGGCTGCGAGGGCTTCGCCAGGATCGAGGTAGGACCGAATCCGCCATGTCCGACCGTCACGCAGCGTGAAGATGATCCCGATCGCACGCCTCACGGGAGTGCCGCTGGCCTTGCCCTCACCCGCCATGTTGCAGAGACACACGACCCTGCCTTCGCCCGCCTCCAGCAGTCTGAACCCGTCGGCGAGGTGCCAGTTGTCGAAGGCATCGTCCATGTCGGCGAAGTAGCGATGCCACGCATCGGTACATCCTCGGTAGCTGTTCGCCCCCAGGTTCGCCGCCGTCAACGCGGATGCGATCTCTAGATCTTCCTCGGAGAGATCGGAAAGGGCTTTGACGTCGCGGCGATTGAAGACCTCGATCAGGGTCCTGACGAACTCGACGTTCTCCTGGGACATCACCTACTCCGACAGGCCCAGGGCTTCGAGGGCGTCACGCCAGCTCCACCACTGGCGCAGGCGCATGACCAAACCGCCCCGGGACTCCCAGAGCTGAGCTTCCTCCTGCTCACGGATCTCGACTCCACTCGCTACACCCCGAGCGTTCAAATGGTTGAGAACTAGCACGCGGCCTTCCCCGAGATCGAAACCTTCCTTTGGCGTGAATGTGAAGGTCCCCCATGCATCGAACCACCCTTCCAAAAACGACACGACCTCCTCGGCCCCACGGAGGACAGGTGGGTCGCCCCTGTGCTGCCCCGGCAAGAGCGCTGCGAGTTCAGGAGCCGGAAAGACCTCGAAGTCGTCAGTAATAAAGGTGCGCATCACATCGTAGTCCCGTCGGCTGAGACTGCCAATCACGGTTTCGCGGAAGGCCCAGTCACCGAACTCTCGCCGAAGTCTGCCTTGGGGCAGCCGGATAGCCCCGAGTACCAACAGGCGGGCGGCCGGCGGGAATCGCAGGGCGAGACTGACGATCAGCGGCCTGCGTGCCTTGGCCAATTTGGGTTTAGCTTTGACCCGGACCGGACGGAACGACATGCCGCGCAGTATCGCGCCTGTCTAATGTGGTGGAGTCTCCTGCTTACGCGGGACCAAGCCTGTCGCCGGCGGCCCGCTGCGCTACAGACCAATCAGGGTTGGGCTCAACTGGTGCGTGCGAGGCTGCTACGTCTCCTTCAGCGGCGACGACGAGGTCGCCGTGATCTCCTATCGCTCTCGGCGCGAGGTCGCTCGCTTCCCGGTCGGTGACCACCCCCAGCGGATCCGAACCGGCGAGCTGCGCTTCCGCTGAGCGCGGGCTACAGCCGCTTGTTACGGGCCATCAGCAGCACGCCGACGGCGACGAGCACACCGCCGAGGATCCAGAGGGGGATCGCGCTCGTGAGCAGAGCGAAGAAGAGCGCGGCTCCGCCCGCGACCGCCATCGGGAGACCGATCTCCCAGCCCGTGTCGACGTTCAGCTTGCGGCTCATCGCCGGGGCCTTACCGGGGTTCTCGAACCGCTCGGGATCGATCGGCGCGCGCGGATCGCGATCAGGTGTGGGGTCGTCCACGAGGCAGACCATAAGCCCTCGCGCGCCGGGACTGCGCGCGAGGGCTGGTTCGTCTACTCCTTGATGAACGGCTGGACGGCCTCGAGGACCGCGTCCTGATCGAGCGCCATATCGAACGCGCCGACCGTTGCCTGCTCACCGTCGAAGCTGCGCATCAGCGCTGCATGCCGACCTTCGACCTGGACGATCGACCCCGCCGCACCTAGAACGTCCTTGCTCTTGATGCTCGGAGCCGCGCCGTTGTAGGCCGAAACGCCGGTGTCCTCGAAGATCACCGCCGTCTTGAGGAAGTCCTTCGCGCTCTTGAATGAGTCACCGAAGTTGAACGCCGGCGCCTTGACGGCCTTGCCGCCGAGGTCCTTGATCGTCGTCTCGAGGGCGGTCACGTGAGCGTCTTCGTCCTCGAGCAGCTGCTCGGCCGCATCCAGCACGTCGCCCGAGAGGTCCTTCACGTCGCGGATCGCCCGCTTGTAGAACTCCGACTCGAGGAACTCGAGCGTCAGGGCGAAGTTGAGGATCTCGATATCCCCTTCGTCACCCTTCTGTCCGAACGCACTTCCGACGAACGGCGTGATCGCGCCCATTCCGTAAACCGCTCCGGCTGCGAGCGTGCTGCGCACGAGGAACGCACTCCGTGTAAGCCCCTCGACCTGTACGTCGGCCAGCGCGGGGACCATCAGTCTGGATTCAGACATCTGTGTTCTCCTTTCGGGCTGGGCCCGGTTCAGCTCTTCTTGGGCAGGTAGGGGGCGACGGCTTCGAGGACCGCGGCCATGTCCATTCCGACGGCGAACGGACCGTCCGGGATCGATCCCTGAAGCGGCTCGCCGTTGGCAAAGCCGAAACCGGCCGCGGTGTTGAGCGCCGCGGCGTGACGGGCCTCGACGCTGTGGATCGAGAGCGCCGCTGCGAGTACCTCCGGCGACTTGATGCGGGTCGCTTGGCCGAGGTAGGCCGCTGCGCCCAGGTTCTCGACGACTGCCGCGGCGGTCAGGATCATCTCCGGACCGCCGGCGATGACCTCTTCGAAGTTGCCCTTCGGATCCTTGGCAGGCTTCCCGCCGGCGCTCTTGATCGTGTCGATCAGCACCTCGACGTGCTCCTGCTCCTCGTCACCGAAGAGCTTTGCTGTCTTGGCGAGCGCTTTGTCAGTGATCTCGCCTGATTCGATCACGTCGGCGTAGAACTTCGCCTCGAGGAACTCGAGCGTCAGCGCGTAGTTGAGGATCTCGATGTCGCCCTTGGAGATCTCCTCCGGCTCGGGCTCTTCCTCGGTGGACACCGCGGTGTCGGCGGGTGGTGGTGGGGTGGTTGTCGTCTGTTCTCCGCCGCAGGCGGCGACAAAGCCCGCGAGCGCGCCGACGCCCGCCACTCCGCCAACCATCCTGAGGAAGTTCTTGCGTGACGCGGCGTCCTCGGTGAGGCGTCGGGCCAGCTCTTGTTCTGCGTCTGGTGCGGACGCCATCCGGTGTTCTTGCATCGTGATCCTCCGATCGATTCGGTCCCCGACACTCGAGCGGCGCTCGGCCAGGATTTCTTTGCTACGCGCCGCAGGTGGGCATCGGATCACTATCACCCGTCTGGACGGAGGTATCACGCAGATTGAACCTGGCCCGCTCGCTGGGCCTCGATCCGCCCGCCGGGGTTCGCCCGATCACCCGGATCGTCAAGGGCCCGCCGCGTCAGACCGACGCTCGCAGGGTTCGCTTCAAGCTGCGATCGAACGTGCCGGCGGGTCGTTCGACTGCCGGCTCGACCGCCGCCCTTGGAGTGCGTGCGATCGGACCCACCGCATAGCGCGACTCGCTCGCGGCAAGCACACTTTCCGGGCGGCGGGCCTGGGACCAGACCGGGATCTCGGATCAGAGCCCCCAAAGCACCGTTTCCGGATGACCGAACTGACGAGTGCCGCGAACCTTCGTCTTAGAGGGTTCATATATCCCTGCAAATCCTGTATTTATCCGACCGGGACTTTTTAGAGTCTCTTAACCGTGCGGGTGGATAGTTGTTGCACAGTCTTGCGGTGCCATCTCGTCCCTTCGCTCGGTACCGCTAAAAGAATCTGGGAGGCAGGGCGCTTCTCAGATTCTCAGGAAGCCCTCGGTGAGAGCCGGGGGCTTTCTGTTGCTTGGAGGCCTAGTAGGCGGGCGTCAGTCCTCGCTCGAGGGCCGTCGCCGCGCTCGCTTCAGATCGCTGCGCCGGCGCTTGCCCTCTAACCGTCGCCCGCGTGAGGCGGCGGTCGGCTTGGTCGGGTGACGGCGGCGGCGCGTTGCCAGGGCGCTGCGCAGCCGCGCGCGCAGGCGCTCCAGCGCGAGCTCCCTGTTGCGCAGTTGACTGCGGGTGTCCTGGGCCGAACCCGTGACGCGCGCGCCCGCGCGCGCGGTCAGCCGGGCCTTCAGGTCTTCGCTCAGCGTCGTCGAGGACTCGACGACGAAGACCGCCTCGACGCGCGAGGCCGTCACGTTCGCGTGTTGGCCTCCGGGGCCCGAGGAGCGGCTCGTCCGCAACTCGATCTCCGAGAGCGGAATCCGCACACCTGGTGCGATCTCAATCGGGTCATTCATGACCCGATTGTCCCGCACGCAGGCGCGGACGCGCTAGTCCGTCCGCCCGCGGCAGATCAAGCGCACGCCGCCCACGGCGTGCTGCCCTGCTGGGCGTAGAGCATCGCCGCGCGCTTGTCCTGCTCGGCCTCGGACGCATCCGCTGGATCGCCGTTGCCGCCGACGCTCGCCCAGGTCGATTCGAGGAACTGGTACTTCCCGCGGTACTGGCCGTTGGTCGCCGTGGGGTCGCCGCCGGACTCGCAGTTGGCGATCTGCTGGAGATGTCCTGACGCGCCCGATCCGGACGCCGACTGTGTCGAGCCTTGACCGCCACTCGAACCGGAGGCGTTCTGCGTCGCACTCGCGTCGATGCCGAGCGCACGCATGGTCTGCGGACCGACGACACCGTCGACCAGCAGGCCCTGCTGCTTCTGAAACTTGCGCACGGCGCCTTCGGTGACAGGTCCGTAGACCCCGTCGGCGGGGACGCCGAGGGCATCCTGCACCGATGCGATCGACCCGCCGGCGCCGTCGCTGACCTGGACGACTCCCGAGTCGGCCTCGTGACCGGCCGCGAGCGGCGCCGCGAGTGCCGTGGCCGCGAGGATCGCGACCGTCGAGAACGAGCCGCCCCGCGAGCGCAGCCGCTTGCGGGCCACGCGTGCGGCCTCCGCCCGGCGCGCTCGTGAGCGCAGTAGAGATTGTCGGCAGGCGTCAGAGGACGCCAAATTGCGTTCAGACACGAATCGTCTCCTTCTTTCTGAGCGCCTACGGGGTGAGCTGACGGGCTCGCGCGAGAAAGATCGCGCTACGCCGCAGACTGGCGGCGATTCGCCCCGGGGACCGGACGGTCCGATCCCAGTGGGTCCCCCGTTTCCCGACGCACTGGGCGGCGGAAATTCGGCTGGTCGCGGCATGAAAGCACAAACGGGGGCGGGTCCGCGCCACGGTTGGCACAAGCAGCCGGACGGCGAGGCTTGCGATAATCCCGGTATGGATCCCGCTCGAAAGCGCACGATCAGGCTCGTTTTCGCGCTCAGCGCGGTGCTGCTGCTCGCCACCGCGCTGATCTGGACGAGTTTCAACGCGGCGACCGAAGCGCGCACTCCCTCGCAGGTTCTCGAGCAGCCGGCGGAGCCCGGCCGCTCCTACGAACTGACGGGCAAGGTCGTCGAAGGGTCGATCGAACGCGACGGCGAGGCGCTCCGTTTCGCGGTCCGAGATCGGGTCGGCTCCGCCTCGGTACCGGTCTCCTACTCGGGCGTCGTGCCCGACCCGTTCCGCGAGGGGCGCGAGGTGATCGTCTCCGGCGCACTGGCCGAGGACACGTTCGTGGCCGAGCGCGATTCGCTGGTCACCAAGTGCCCGTCGAAGTTCACCAACGCCGAGGAGCCGGCGTAGTCACTCCGCCCTCGCGGGTCTCCACCTGATGGCTGCGGTCGGTTCGGCGGCGCTCTCCGTGGCACTGCTCACCGCGTTGTATGCCGTCGGGGCCGGTGTTCGCGCCGGTGTGAGCCGGAGCCGCCCCGCCGCTACCTCGGCCCGGCGCGCGATCTACTGCCTCGCCGCGCTGATGGTTCTGGCGCTGGTCATCCTCGAGGCCGCCTACCTGCGGACCGATCTGTCCTTCGCGCTCGTCGCCCAGAACTCCTCGATCCAGACGCCGACTTTCTACAAGGTGACGGCGATGTGGTCGAGCCAAGCCGGGTCGCTGATGCTGTGGGTGCTCCTCCTGTCGCTCTTCTCGAGCGCGGTGCTTTACTCGACGCGCGCGAGCCTGCGGGAAGTGACGCCCTACGCGACCGCGGTGCTCGGGGCGGTCGCCGCCTTTTTCCTGTCGCTGATGGTCCTCTCCCCGGAGGCCCAGCCTTTCGCGACGCTTGTCAACCCGCCGATCGACGGCCAGGGGCTCAACCCGCTGCTGCGCCATCCGGCGATGATGTTCCACCCGCCGATGCTCTACACGGGCTATGTCGGTTTCACGATCCCCTTCGCCTTCGCGATCGGCGCGCTGATCACGCGGCGCACCGGCGCCGAGTGGATCCGCGCGACGCGGCGGTTCGCGCTGATCGCGTGGACCTTCCTCGGCTTCGGAATCCTGCTCGGCGCGCTGTGGTCCTACTCGGAGCTCGGCTGGGGCGGCTACTGGGCCTGGGATCCGGTCGAGAACGCCTCGCTGATGCCGTGGCTGACCGGCACCGCCTTCCTGCACTCGATCATGATCCAGGAGCGACGGGGGATGTTGAAGGTCTGGAACGTCTCGCTGATCGTCGCTACCTTCGTCTTGGCGCTGCTCGGGACCTTCCTGGTGCGCTCGGGGATCCTCAACTCGATCCACGCGTTCGGGGAATCGACCCTCGGGGCGCCGTTCCTCGGCTTCATCGCGTTCGTCCTGATCGGCTCGGTCGCGCTCGTCCTGAGTCGGCGCGAATCGCTGCGCTCCAAGGCGTCGTTCGACTCGCTCGCATCGCGCGAGGCGATCTTCCTGCTCAACAACCTGGTCCTGGTGTCGCTCTGCGTGGTGATCTTCTACGGGACGTTCTTCCCGTTGATCTCCTCGGCGCTGACCGGCGCCGAGGCGAGCGTCGGTCCGCCATGGTTCAACGCCTTCGTTGCGCCGCTCGCGATCGTGCTGGTGCTGCTCGCCGGGATCGGTCCGGTGATCGCGTGGCGGCGGGCGACACCCGCGAATCTGAGGCGCTCGTTCCGTATTCCGGCGGTGGCGATGGCGGTCACCTTCGTCGTGCTGGTGATGCTGACGCCCGCAGCGTCCAGTCCGACCTCGCTGATCGTCTTCAGCTTCATCGCCTTCACGATCGTCGTGGCCCTGCAGGAGGTCTGGCGTGGCGTGGGGGCGCGGCGGGTGATGGCGAAGGAGTCCTGGCCGGTCGCGCTCAGCGGCTTGATCTCGCACAACCGCCACCGCTACGGCGGCTATGTCGTCCACGTCGGTATCGCCACGCTGATGCTCGGCGTCGCGGGCTCCTCGGCCTTCGTCGGCCAGCGCGATGCGCGACTCTCCCCGGGAGAGTCGATCTCGGTCGATGGCTACACGGTGACCTATCGCGAGCCGACGGCGGAGCTGCTCGCCGACCGGTCCGGCACCGGAGCGCCGGTCACGCTCGGCGCGGTCCTCGATGTGAACCGCGCGGGTCGAACCTTCACCCTGCACCCCTCGCGCAACTACTACCCCTCGGGTGATCCGGCCGCCGGGGCGATCGGGCGGTTCTTCGACGGCGAGGCGACCAGCGAGGTCGATCTGCGCTGGGGGCTCGCGCGAGACCTGTGGACAGCGGTCCAGCCGGACCTCCAGGCCCTGCGCCCGTCGATTGATGAGGCCGATCGACGCTTTGTCGATGCTTCGGCGCCGATCCAGGCGGCGATTCTCCGGGAGATCGTCGAGTCCTACCGCTCAGAGCCGCCGCCTGCGACTTTCCGGGTGATCGTCTCGCCGCTCGCCGCGTGGATCTGGCTCGGCGGCGCGATCGTCATGGCAGGTGCGCTGATCGCCCTCTGGCCGGCGGCCGGGGCGCGGCGGAGACTCTCGAGCGTCGAGGCCGCGCGACTCGGCCGCGAGCTCTCGCGCGCCTGAGGGGTCGTTCGGTGGAGTACGCGATCGCCCTCGTCGTCCTGGCTGCCGTCGTGCTGGTGATCGTCGTCAGGCCGCTGCTCGGGAGCGCTGGGGAAGCCGATCGAACCGCCGAGCTGCGCGCCGAGCTCGAGGCCGCCAAGGAGGCCAAGTACCGCGAGATCCGCGACGCCGAGCTCGACTTTCGGACGGGCAAACTCTCTCAGGAGGACTTCCGCCGGACCGATCGCGAGCTACGCACCCAGGCGATCGAGATCCTCCGCCGCCTCGACGAACTGGACTGACCTCCGGGCGCGGTCGCTGTGTACCCTTTGCGCCGTGTCCGTGGTCGGAATACTCAGCGGCGTCCAGATCCTCCTCTCGGTGGCCGTCATCCTGCTCGTGCTGATGCACTCCGGCAAGGATTCGGGACTTTCCGGGGCGTTCGGCGTGGGGACCGGGGCCGGGCCGTTCGGCGGCGGCTCACTGGTCGAGCGCAACCTCGACCGCTGGACGATCGCCTTCGCCCTCCTCTGGGTCGTGAACATCATCCTGATAATCAAGCTGTAGCTGCGCCTAAGGGGTGCTTAGACGTCGGCGTTCGGCGAGCCGCAGGTCGGCGCGGCGCTTGGCCCCGGCGGGCACCAGCCGGCTGATCCGCATCCGGTTCGCAGCGATCGTCCGGTAGGCGACGTCGACCAGGCGAGGCGCGACACGCGCCAGCGCTCGGATCGGCACAGCCCCTGGGAGCCGCGCAGCGAGCGCCGGAACGGCTGAGCCACCGGAGAGCACCTGTCCGTCTGGCATGACCACGTGGGCGCTGCGGGCGCGATCTGCGGGGTCGATCGAGTCGAGCAGGCCGCGCGAATCGGCCTCTCCGATCGTCATCGGCTCGAGTGCCCCGAGTTCATCGCGATCCAGCAGCGTGGCGACCGACCAGCGACAGAAACCGCAGTCGGCGTCGTAAACGAGAATCAGAGACTCGCGGGACACCACAGCGGGGGAGTTCACCTCCGCGACGATACGTAAGATTCACTCGGGCCGACGAGGGATGGAGCCTAAGGCGGAAATAAGGACCGGGTGCCGACGGGGCCTCCACGCTGTACCGTTCCACCGAGAAGCCCGCCCTTTCAACTATTCATGCCGACACTGGGAGACAACAATATGACTCGCGCAGCGAACAGGGCCGTCGGGCCCCCTTCGGTGCGGCGTAACGCTGCCGTATTGGCGTTCGCCGTGCTCGCCTTCCTCGTACCGGCCTCCGCGGCGTCGGCGGCGACCACCTTGACCGACTACGCGCCGAACACCAGTTCGAGAACTTTTACGCCGGACGTGGGGGGGTGGACGAGCGCGGTAGAGAGCGATCCCCTGTGCGCACTTCTCTGTCCAGGGGTAACGAACAGCTACGAACCGAGCGGAGGCGCTTTCGGACCCACCGACGGCTATATCCGTACATCGCTGGGCGGGCTCCTGGCCGCGGACGATGCGAGCGCCCGCGGTATCTGGACCAGTCCGGCTTTCAAGTACGAGGGTGATGGGGGCGAAAAGCCGACTGACGTCAACTTCTTCATGGGTCGTCGTGCCGACGTCGACGCACTGCTCGTTGACGCGGGCAATCAGGCGACCTTCGACGTCGACCTGATTGAGACGGCGGGAGATTTCCCGATCTCACTCATCAAGGATCAGCGGCTGGAGGGCCCAGAGGGCTTCACCGCCGTCACTCCCGTCGACATCGAGCCCTTTCTGTTGGGTCTCGGGAAGAGCTACCAAATCCGAATCACGACCAACTACCGCACTGCCGCGACCTTGATCCCGAGTGCAACCGCCGATTACGACAACGTCACACTGCGTGCCAGCACGACCGTCGGGCAACGGGGAGAGCGGGGTCGGCGCGGCGACCGCGGTCGCGGCGGTCGAAACGGCGGCGAGAGCAAGGCCGACCGCGAGCTCAAGCGCCAGTTGCGCAAGATCAACGTCACGGCGCGCCGAGTCAGTAAGCGCAGGATCAAGGTCACCCTCGGGTGCCCCAAGCAGCAGGAGAAGGTCTGCCGCTTCCAGATCCGAGCTCAGCTCAACCGCTTTGGGAACCGCCTCAGCAGGACGCTGCGCACCAACATCCAGCCGGGCAAGAGAAAGGCCGTGCGGCTGAAGCTGCTCAACGGGCGCCTCGACGAGCTCGACGGTCGTCGTCGCATCACGATCCGTGCAGGCGTCAGCGCTGGCGAGGCCAAGACGGAGGTCTTCTACCGTCCGCGCCTGAGGAACAACCGGCCGGGCAGGTGGTCCTAGCGGTAGGTCGCTCGGCGAGCGTGAGGTGTCTACTTCGCGCTCGCCGGGGTAGGCTTCGGTAGGCGCGGGGGTCGAGGCGGTTCAGCTCGGCCCTCGTAGTCGTTAACGGAGGGTGGTTCGCCGGTTAGGGACGCGGGACGCGGGGTAATTCCTGGGCATGAGCGATCACGACCACTACCTCGAGATCGTCGAGCGGCTCAGCTCGATCGACCGGCGGCTCGCGGCGATCGAAGATCGGCTCGAGCGCCAGGGCTTCGAGGCCGAGATGGACGAGGTCGCCGAGCGTGCCGCACAGGACGCGATCAATGAATCGGCGGTCGCTCCTCCACCCAGCTGAAAACGCGTCGGCCTCGACGCGGCACCCGACCAAGGAGAAGCATGATGTTCGAGACTCCAGACGGCCCGAGCCCCCCGGTAGTTCCCGACCCGGTTCCGCCGGATCCGAGCCCCGATCCTCAGCCGACGCCTGAGCCCGAGCTTCCCTCGCGGCCGTTTCCGGATGAGCCCGGGACGCCCCCGAGCGCGCCGCTACCGAGCTGAATGGACGCCCGGCGACCAGCACAGTGAAGGGATGGAGCGCGGTGATCGCCAGGCGCACAGACATCAAACCGCTGCGGTCTAAGAAACCGGTGTGGTTTCCGTTGCTCATCAATCAGGCCCGGCGTGCCGATACGACTCCATGGAAACGGCGTCCCTCGCAATCAACAGTCGTCCAGCCCCTCGGGCCCTGCACCGACCTTCCGCCGGGCTCCTCGCAGCGATGTTGACGACCGCCGTGACGGCGCTCCCGGTGATCCTGTCGGTCCGCGAGATCACTCGCTGAGCGCCCGCCCCTGACCCCAGCCCGTCACTGCGCCGGGCGGTCCTCCTCGTCGGCCTCGGAATCTGCGTCTGCGAACTCGGCGCCGGGGTCTTCCTCTTCGGTGTCGAAGCCGGCGCGATGAACGTGCTCACCGTGCTCGGCTCCCTCGATCAGGTCCTCTTCGGCCAGCTCGAAACCTTCGGAGACGCCACCGCCCGCCTCCCTGACCGCCTGGAACGCAGGGTCGTCGGCTCCTTCCGGATCGATCTGGTCACTCGAGTCGTGGTGCTCGGTCATCGCTGCTCCTCGTTCGTGGATCGTGCAGGAGATACCCAGGGGGGCGATCAATCGATCAATTCGGCGTTCGCGAGCCACGCGGCTTCGAGCCGGGCGCGGTTCTCACCGAGCCGCTCGAGCTCGTCGCCGAGCCTCACCAACTCGCCGTGATCCGAGGCGCTCGCCGTCATCTCGTCGTGCAGCTCGGCTTCGCGCGCCGCGAGCTTCTCGAGCTCTCTCTCGAGCCGTTGGACGTCCTTGCGCGCCCTGCGAGCGATCTCGCCGGGAGGCCGAGGCTTGTGCGCAGCGCCCTGGCCTCCGGGGGCCGGTTGCGAGCGGAGCTCGAGCAGTTCCAAGTACTGATCGACGCCTCCCGGGAGGTGCTGGATCCCACCGTCGCCGGTCAAGGCGTGGACGTTGTCGCAGACGCGCTCGGCGAAATAGCGGTCGTGACTGACGATCAGCAGCGTCCCCGACCATTCGTCGAGCAGATCCTCGAGCGCCGTCAGGGTGTCGATGTCGAGGTCGTTGGTCGGTTCGTCGAGCAGCAGGACGTTGGGACCGGCCATCAGCAGCCGCATCAGCTGCAGTCTGCGCCGTTCTCCACCGGAGAGGTCGGCGACGAGCGTCCGGCCCTTCGCTCCGCGAAAGCCGAACCGCTCGCAGAGGATCCCGGCGGTCAGCTCGCGCCCGTCCCCGAGCGTCGCGGTCCCCCGGACCTCTTCGAGCGCTTCCAGGACCCTCAGGCGGCCGTCGATCTCCGCCGTGTCCTGTGAGAGGTGTGCGAGCCGCACCGTGGCGCCGCGCTCGACGATCCCCGCGGTCGGCGCTAACTCGCCGGCCAGGACCTTCAGCAGGCTCGTCTTCCCTGAACCGTTGACGCCGACGAGAGCGAGCCGCTCGCCCGGCGCAAGCCGCCAGGTTAGGTCCTCCAGCAAGACCCGGTCTCCGAACGACAACGAGATATCGATCGCGTCGAGCACACGGTTGCCGAGCCGGGCCGTGGCGAACTGGAGCAGCTCGACGCCGTCCCGAGGTGGAGGTTC
This sequence comes from Thermoleophilaceae bacterium, assembly GCA_013698335.1. Classification (GTDB taxonomy): domain Bacteria; phylum Actinomycetota; class Thermoleophilia; order Solirubrobacterales; family Thermoleophilaceae; genus JACCVG01. The sequence goes on along the minus strand of JACCVG010000077.1, from coordinate 6,985 downwards.
GTCGGCGATCAAGGCGTTGGCCGCGTCGATGCGGAACTTCGGCTTGGTCGTTCGCGCCGGCGGTCCGCGGCGCAGCCAGGCGAGCTCCTTGCGGACGAGCTGGCGCCGCCGATCCTCGCGCGCCGCCTGCTGTCGGTCGCGCTCGGCCCGTGCGAGCACGTAGGCGGCGTAGCCGCCCTCGTACTGGAACACCCCCCCACCGGCGACCTCCCAGGTCGTCGTGCAGACGGCGTCGAGGAACCAGCGGTCGTGCGTGATGACCACGAGCGAGCCCCTGCGGCCGGCCAGGTGGCCGGCGAGCCACGAAATCGCCTCGATATCGAGGTGGTTGGTCGGCTCGTCGAGCAGCAGCAGCTCGCGGTCGTCAAGCAGCATGCGGGCCAGCGCGATCCGCCGCCGCTCGCCGCCCGACAGCTCGGCGATCGGCGCGTCGAGCCCATCGGCGAGACGCCCGAGCCCGACGCCGCCGAGCAGCCCGTCCAGTACGGAGCGGAAGCGTGGATCGGCGGCCCACTCGTGGTCGGCGAGCTCGCCGACCAGTTCTGCGCGGACGTTCAGCCCCTCGTCGAGGTCATCGGCTTGAGCGAGCAGCACCGGATCGAGGCCGCCGACGGTCGTGACCGCGCCCGAGTCGGGCGCCTCTACGCCGGCGATCAGCCTCAGCAGCGTCGACTTTCCGTCCCCGTTGCGCCCGACGATCCCGATCCGGTCGCCGGCAGCGATCCCGAGCGTCACGTCGGTCAGGACCGAGCGGCTGCCGTAGCCCTTGTCGATCGACTTGATGTTGACGAGGTTGCGCGGCGCCACGCGATCATAGACGGAGGCGAGCGAGGCCCCGCAGGCCCCGCTCGCTCCCGACGGTGTGGCTTGAACCTACGGCTGGAGCTCGACCTCGATGGTCTTCGAGGTCGCGCCCTTGCAGCCCGGGATCTTCGTCACCTTGGCGAAGTAGGTCCCGTCGCCGGCGCCGGTGTTGCCCGTCGACCACTCGTAGCGGTTGCCGTTCAGCGACGCGGTGTCAGAGGCGATCAGGTGCGGGCCGTCGGCCAGCAGCTTGAATACCTGGACCTCGCGCCCCTCGGCGCACAACCCGGGATTCTTCGACTTGACGGTCCCGAAGTACTCCCCGTTCGGAGCCTTGATCGTGACCTTGGTCTTGGCCGAGCCGGCGGCGTTGGCCACGGCCGGCATTGCGACGGCGCTGCACGTAGCGGCTGCGACTGCGACGGCGACGACGGTGCGGATCCTGGTGCTGTTCATCTGGTCCTCCTGCGGTGGTTTGACAGTTGATGGAGCAAGCTTGGGCCACTACCCGATCGCCGACCAGCCCCCCTGGGTGGCGCGTTCTCACACCTCCGTCAGCAGCCGAGAAAGGCAGAAGCTCCGACCCGCTGGTGGTCGAAGCTTCAGAACTTCAGGACGCGTTTGGCGGCCTTCAGTCGCGCTGTCTCGCGCGGGCCCGCAGATGCCGAGGAACCTGTTGTGGGAAGTTCGTTCGACTGCTTGAGACGATCTTGCGCGACCCCGGGCGCCGTGACCAGCCACCCTAGGTCGAGACCGTCCACACCCTTCAGTGGCCGCTCCGAGCCTCCGCAGGGCCGTGCCGCAGGGGTGGCCCGGTGACCGGGCAGTGGTAGTCGGTCGATCCCGGCTGTGGCTCGTCGCGTTCGAGCACGTCATTGCTGATCGTCAGCCACCCGACAACCGCGCCTGCGCCGCAGAGCGCGGCGGCGATCCACATCGCCGCCTGGAACCCCTCAGCCATCGCTTGCGAATTCTCAAAGTCGCTCCCGCCCAGGCCGACGAGCACCGGGAGGGCGGCGATCGCGGCGAGCTGCGCGGTACGAGCAACGGCGTTGTTGACCCCTGAAGCGATTCCAGAATGACGCTCTTCCGCCGCAGCGAGCACGGTCGCGGTGATCGGCGCGACCGTCAGCGCGAGACCGAGGCCGAAGACGGTCACGGCGGGCAGGATCGATCCGACGTAAGTGTCGCCAGGACTTATCAGGGCCATCAGTCCCATTCCGGCCGCGATCAGCAGCGGGCCGAAGGTGAGCGGAAGTCGTGGCCCGATCCGCTGGGCGAGCGCGCCCGCCCGCGAGGAGAGCAGGAGCATCGCGACCGTCGTCGGCAACGCGGCTGCGCCGGCGGCGATCGCCGAGTATCCAAGCGATACCTGGAGGAAGGCGACGAGCAGAAAGAACACGCCGCCGAGCGCCGCGTAGACGATGAAGGTCAAAACGTTCGCCCCGCTGAACTGGCGCGAGGCGAAGATCTCGAGCGGCAGCATCGGCTGCTCGGCCCGGAGCTCGGCGAGGACGAACGCGACGCCCGCGAGCAACCCGATCAGACCCGCGATAGCCGCCTGGGTAAGCGATTCGCCGACCTGGACGATCGCCAGCGTGCCGCCCGCGAGGGCGACCGTCGCTAGCACCGAGCCGAGGACATCGAGCCGGCCCTCCACCGTCGGGTCGCGGGTCTCGGGCACGTAGCGGCTCGCCGCGAGGCTGACGACCAGGCCGAGCGGAAGCGTGATCAGAAAGACGGCGCGCCAGGAGACCGCGTCGACGAGGTAGCCGCCCAGCAGCGGGCCGATCGCCCCCGAAACGCCGACGAGGCCGGACCAGGCGCCGATCGCTCGCGCTCGGTCGGCGCGAGCAAAGACCGATTCGATGATCGCCAGGCTGCCCGGGGTCAGCAGTGCGCCGCCGATGCCCTGGAAGATGCGCGCCGCGATCAGCAGCTCGATCGTCGGTGCGAAGGCGCAGATCGTCGAGGCGATCGAGAACCAGACCATCCCGACGATGAAGACGCGTCGGCGTCCGTAGCGATCGCCGAGCGAGCCGCCGAGCAGGATCAGCCCCGCGAGGCTCAACAGGTAGCCGTTCAGGACCCACTGCAGGCCGCTCACCTCGGCGTTCAAGTCGCGCCCGATCGCCGGGAGCGCGACGTTCACGACCGTCGCCTCGAGGAACGCGACGCCCGACCCCAGCACCGCGACGGTAAGCACCCATCGGCCGGCGGGCGTGGACATGCGAATAGCGGGTGAATCGGGCAGGTGGCGAGTGTAGTCAGCCGCTCTGGAAGCCCAAATTGGCGTCAACCGTGGTTGAACGTGCATCATGGGGAAGATGCAATTCGATCCCGACATCGCCGGGAACGGCTGCGCGCCGGCTTCGCCCAACGCACCGGCGCTCGACGTCGCCGATCTTGTCAAGCGCTACCCAACCGGAACGGAAGCCTTGAAATCGGTCTCGCTCGCGATCCAGCCGGGCGAGTTCTTCGGCCTGCTGGGTCCCAATGGCGCCGGCAAGTCGACGTTGATTCACTGCGCCACAGGGCTCGCCCAGCCCACGTCGGGCTCGATCGAGGTGTTCGGCCACGATGCGATCGATCACTACGGGCACGCGCGGCTGGCGGTCGGCCTCGCTCCCCAGGACCTCAACCTCGATTGGTTCCTGACGCTCGAAGAGACACTCGACTTCCATGGCGGCTACTTCGGCATGCGCAAGCGCGACCGTCGCGAGCGCACCAAAGAGCTGCTCGACGCCTTCTCGCTGACCGAGAAGCGCGAGGAGCGGACGCGGACGCTCTCGGGGGGCATGAAGCGACGGTTGATCCTTGCTCGCGCGCTGATGCACCGCCCGCGGTTGCTGATCCTCGACGAGCCCACCGCGGGCGTCGATGTCGAGCTGCGTCTCGAGCTGTGGCAGTACGTCCAGCGGATCAACGAGGAGGGCACGACGATCCTGCTCACCACCCACTACCTCGAAGAGGCCGAGCAGCTCTGCGATCGGATCGCGTTCATCAACGACGGGGAGATCGTCGCGCGGGGGACGCCCGACGAGCTTGCCTCGGAGTACGACGTCGGCAGCCTCGAGGACGCCTACCTCAAGCTCGTCGGGCGCAGCGAGCTATCGCGGGCGAAGGTCGAGGCGGTTCTACCGTGAGCGCCGGCCAGGCCTTGCGCCCCGCCGCGCCGGCTCCGGCGCGGCGCTTCTCGCTCACGCCCGCGCAGATCCGCTTCTCGACGCTGCTGCGTCGCGAGGTCAGCCGCTTCCTCAAGATCAAGCGCCAGACCCTGGGCGCGCCGCTGCTCGAGACCTTCCTCTACATCTCGGTCTTCGGCGCCGCGCTCGGATCACGGATCCAGCAGCTCGACGGCATCGACTACGTCCTTTTCATCACGCCCGGCCTGATCCTGATGGCCTGGGCGATCAACGCCTTCAGCAACAATTCGTCATCGATCCTGCAGCAGAAGTTCCAGCGCGCGATCGACGATCAGCTCTCCTCGCCGGCCTCGCCGCTGGAGCTGCTGCTGGCGTTCTCGCTCGGTGGCTTCCTGCGTGGCCTGATCGTCTCGCTGATCACCTTCGTGGTCGCCTGGCTGCTGATCGGCCTGCCGGTCGTCAACGCGGTCGTGCTCCTGACCGCGCTGTTCTTGGTCGGCTTCTTCTTCTCCCAGCTCGGAGTGCTCATAGGTGTGCGGGCGGAGCAGTTCGACGACGTCTCCTTCGCCCAGACCTTCGTCCTGCAGCCGCTGATCTTCCTCGGCGGCGTCTTCTACTCGGCCTCCCTGCTGCCCGAGCCGTTCCAGACGATCACCCACTTCAACCCCGTCTACTACATGATCGGCCTCGTTCGCTACGGCTTCCTCGGCTACGAGGAGGTGGACGTCGGCCTATCGCTCGCGGTGCTCTCGCTGGCGACGGCTGCGCTATTCGCGGTCAACCTCCGGCTGTTCAAGACGGGCTACCGCCTCCGCGCCTAGTGGCGGTCCGCTGTTACGCTGGCCGTCTGGCTAAACGGACGAGGGGGAGCGGTTTGAGGGCAGGGCGGTTGATCTCAGTCGGAGTCGTAGGTGTGACGCTCGCCGTGCCGAGTCTCGCCTCGGCGCATCTCGAGCGGCCCTCTTACTGGCCCGACCCGGCGCCTGACACCGAGGTCAAGCCGGCCGCCGGCGGCGCGGTGCCCGAAGCCCGCTCGCTCAACTCGGCGGTCAGCGGCAAGGGGCCCGGCGACGTACGCGTCGTCTGCCAGAACTCTTCGCTGAAGCTCGCGCGCGAGTCGATCCGTTCGGCGCGGCGCAACGGCTTCCGGCTCCGCCCCAGCCAGCCCAAGAAGCGGATCTCGGCAAAGCGCGCGAAGGATCTGCTGGCGGCCAACCGCAAGTTCGACCAGCGCTGCGCGTTCGACAACGTCCAGGACGCCGTCACCGCCTCGGGCAACAACGACCGCGTCGTCGTCATGCCGGGTCGCTACACCGAGCCGGAGTCGCGCCGCGCGCCGACCAACGATCCACGCTGCAAGCCTTCACTGCTCCAAGAGGACCAGAGTGGCGCGCTGACCCCGAGCTACGAGTACCAGGCGACCTGTCCCAACGATCAGAACCTGATCTACCTCCAGGGCCGCGCGATCGAAGGCAACCCGCTAGCAACTCCGCGGCCCAACCGGCATGGCATTCCCGAGCAGGAGCTCGGCAAGTGCATCCGCTGCAACGTGCAGATTGAGGGCTCGGGCGCACGCCCGGAGGACGTCCTGATGGACGCGGGCGACGACTACGAGAAGCCCCTTGATCCCCAGGCTAAGCCCGAGAGCTATACCAAGCACGTCGTTCTGCGCACAGATCGCTCCGACGGCTTCGTCGGTCGCAACTTCCTGGTCCGCGGAGCAATCGAGCACGGCTTCTATACCGAGGAGACCGACGGGATCCTGCTCGACAAGGTCAAGTTCTTCTGGGCCGCCGACTACGGGCACCTGAGCTTCACGACCGACCACAACGTGATCAAGAACTGCGACGGGTTCGGCGCCGGCGACGCGGTCGTCTATCCCGGCGCCTCGCCGCAGACCGGCGACTTCCGCGACGAGGGCTTCTACCCCGAGCAGCGGGTCAACACGGTCGTCAAGAGGTGCGACATGCACGGCTCGACCCTCGCCTACTCGGGCTCGATGGGCAACTCGGTGCGCTTGACCAAAAACAACATCTACGGCAATACCAACGGGATCTCGAGCGACACCCTCTCGGCGCCGGGGCATCCCGGGTTCCCGGCCGACGGGATGAAGATCGATCGCAACAAGATCTACTCGAACAACCTCAACCTCTACACCGCCGATCCGCCCGTCGACCCGCTCGTACCGATGCCAATCGGCACCGGGATCGTCTGGCCGGGTATGAACGACGGAACGGTCGAGAAGAACTGGATCTTCGACAACTGGCGCCACGGCACGGTCCTGGTGGCCGTACCGGATCAGGTCGCGGGTGAGCCCGATGGCAACGTCGATCGCGAGATCCACTGTGCCCAGAACCTGCTCGCCTCGACCTCGTGCGGCAACCAGTACATCGACAACCGCATGGGACAGGTTCCACCCGGCTTCAAGCGCCATCCCGCGTTGAGCAAGTTCGGGAATCGCAGCGCGATCGGCACGAGCCAGACGCTGCCAAACGGGGTCGACTTCTGGTGGGACGAGTTCCCCGGCAACACCGGGAACTGCTGGACCGGTAACACGGGCCCCGACGGGACGGGCGGGAGCATCACCGGTCCTGGCCTCGGCGATCCGGTAGTGACCCCGCCGCTGCCCTCCAACTGCGCGACCAGCGTCGGTACAGGCGATGTCGTCAAGGAGGCCGTGCTGCTCGACTGCGCGATGTGGGAGCGGGGCAACACCGGCGATGACCACCCGCTCTGTTACTGGTTCGACATGCCTGCCCGCCCGGGTACGTCGGCCGCGACGGCCCAGGAGCGCCAGTTCGCAAGGGCGGCCGAGTCCTACGCGGAGAGCCCGGACTCGGACGCGCTGCGTCAGCGGCTACAAGAGCTCGGTGGGACGGCCTTCTCCGATCGCCCGTAGGAGCGTGCTCGCCGCCGCAGGGGCGGCGGTCGCTCTGAGCGGATGCGGCGGGACCGGCGCGGGGGAGACCGCACCCATCCAAGGCGTAGGTCAGGACAAGGCGGGGTCGGTGGCGCCGCTGGCCCAGTGCCGCGAC
>JACCVG010000040.1 GCA_013698335.1 Thermoleophilaceae bacterium | reverse complement strand
GCCGTCGGAACGGCGGTCGAGGAGATGGAGCGGGCGCTGCGTCGGTTCCAGGCGGCGCGGGGCTAGCCCGAGGCGATCCGCGGCGGCTCTAGCGCGAGAACTCGCGCGCCGGGCCGGGGCGTCGCGTGCGCATGACCCCGGTGGGGTCTCGGACGAACAGGGAGAGCGCGAAAGCGACCAGCGCCACCAGCGCGACGGCGGCCCCGGCGGCGATGCTCCCGTAATGACTCAGGTAGAGCCCGGCGACTCCGCTCAGCGCGGCCAGGCCGGCCGCGAGCAAGAGCGCCGGGGCGAGCCGAGCGCTGAGCTTCAGAGCGCAGGCCGCGGGGGCGATCAACAGCGCCACGACGAGCAGGCTCCCAAGCGCCTGGGCCCCTGCCGTCACCGTCGCCGCGCACACGGCGATCAACACGACATCGATCCTCCCCGGTCGCGCACCGAGAGCCGGCGCACTCGCGCGGTCGAAGCCGACCAGGAGCAACGGTCGATGGGCGACGAGGATCACGGCCAGCCCGGCGGCCGCCAGAACGGCCGTGACCGCCAGATCGACTGCGCTCAACCCGAGCAGATCCCCGAACAGCAGATCCCCGAGACGAGCGGGGGTGGCGGGCGCCAGAGCGAGCAAGCCGCCGAGACCGAGCAGCCCGGTGACCACCACCGCGACGGCCAGTTCCGAGCCGATCCGCTCATCGCGTGCGACAAAAGCGATCAGCAGAGCCGCCGCCGCCACCCCCACACCGGCCCCGATCACAAGCGGAACTCCGATCAGCGCCGCCAGCACCAGACCGGGGAGCATGCCGTGAGCGATCGATTCCGCCGCGTAGCTCTGCCGGTAGAGCAGAATCCACACGCCAATCGGCCCACAGATGCTCCCGAGGATCAGCACCTCGCCCAATGCGCGCCGGGCGATCGACTGGGCGAACGGCTCGGTCAGGAGATCGATCACGCCAACAACTTCAGTGGTCATGGGAGTGGTGTTGGACAGCGACGACCTGACTGCCGTCATCGAGCAGCACGAGCTCTGCGCCGTAGGTGAGTTCCAGCGCACGCCGGTCGAGGACCGCGGCCGGGGCGCCGAACGCGATCTGACGCTGATTGAGACAGAGGACGAGATCGAACGCACGTGCCTGCTCGATGTCGTGGGTGGCGACCAGCAACGTCCGCCCGTTCGCGCGCAGCTGCTCGAGCACGCTTGTGATCCGCTCGGAGCTGTTGTGGTCCACGCCGCTGAAGGGTTCGTCGAGCAGCAGGACGTCGGCCTGCTGGGCGAGCGCACGGGCGATCAGCACCCGCTGGCGCTGGCCGCCACTCAGCGAGCCGAACAGTTGATCGGCCACGTCGAGCAGGCCGACTTGTTCGAGCGCGCTCGCCGCGGCATCGCGCTCGCCGCGGCCGGTACGGCGGTACCACGGAGTCCGGCCGTAGGTCCCCATCAGAGCGACGTCGAGCGCGCTGACCGGGAAGTCGAGCCGGGCGCGCTCGGTCTGCGAAACGTAGGCCGGCGTGCGGTCGATCGAGATCTCACCGATCGAGAAGGGGAGTTGGCCGAGCAGCGCCTTGAAGAGCGTCGTCTTGCCGCCACCGTTGGGTCCGAGCACGGCCACGATCGAGCCCGGGTCGGCGCTGAAGGTCACCTCGGAGATCGCCGGGACTCCGCTTAGGTATCCGGCACTCAAGTCGGACACGGCGATCCGTCGTGCGGTCACGCCGAGCGCCCGATCGACACCAGCACCGCCACCAGGAAACAGCCGGACGCCAGCGTCGCGATCGCCGGACCCGGTGGGACGTCGAGCGCGTAGGCCAGCACCGTCCCACCGATCGCCTCGACCGAGCTGATCGCGAAAGTCGCCCTCCGTAGCGAGCGCACGCTACTCGTGAACAGCCGCGCGGTCGCCGCCGGGACGACGAGCAACGCTGCGACCAGCAGCGCCCCGACGGCCTTGATCGAAACGATCACGGCCAGGGCGATCAGGACGAGCAACACCTGTTCGCTCGATCGGCTCCCGAGTTCCGGGGAACCCGCACCGCGACCGTCGAACCCGGCCACCAGCCACGCCCGTCCGCAGGCCTGCTGACCGAGGATCGCCGCCACGCAGACCATGGCGGTCGCGAGCAGATCGACCGAACTCAGCCCGACCAGCGTCCCGAACAGCAGCTGATCGACCGCCGCGCCGGAGCCGAGCACGTCGCTCGCCAGGACGATCCCGATCGCCAGCGCGGCGACGAGCAGCAGCGCGGTGACGCCGTCGGTGCCGACACGCGCGAGCCGACGGTCGAGCCCACGAACGCCCCCGGCGAAGAGCGTGCCGGTCGCCAAGGCTGCGACCTGTGGCGACACGCCTGCGGGGTCCGCCAGCACCAGGCCGGGAAAGGCCGCTGCGCCGACGCCGTGAGCGAAGAAGGCCAGCCGACGGAGCACCACCTGCGTGCCGAGCAGTCCCGCCAGGACGCTCAGCAGCATCCCCTCCAGCAACGCCACGCGCATGAAGTCAAGCTCTAGGAGTCGGCCGAAGAAGTCCATCTGTCTGACTATAATGAGAATGACTATCGCTGGAGCGCTGACAACCAAGGCCGACGCAGGACAACAGTGGGCCGACCACGCCCACGCGGTGATCCGTGCAGCGGGCCACCGCAGCAGCGCCCCCCGCTCCGCGGTCGTTCAGACGCTGGCCGCGCAGAGCTGTGTCCGGTCGGCGCGCGAGATCGGTGATTCGCTGCGCCGCGACGGCAGCGAGATCGGAATCGCCACCGTCTATCGCGCGCTCGAGCTGCTCGACGAGCTCGGCCTCGTCCAGCGGCTCGACGTGGGAGAAGGCTCGGCGCGCTTCGAACCGGCGCTCCCTACCGGGGAGCACCACCACCATGTCGTTTGCGATCGCTGCGGCCAGGTCAGCCAGTTCGAGGACGAGGGTCTCGAAGCCGCGATCGACCGGATCGCCGAGCGGCTCGCGTACCGGGTCGGCGCCCACGACGTGATCCTTCGCGGCGCATGCCCCGACTGCGTGCGCGCTTAACACGATCTTCACGCCGGATGCCTGCCGTTGGTTCAGTCTCCATCCTGTGATCGCGCGCAGGGATTTCGTGAAGTCCGGATTGCTCGCTGCCGGGGCACTGAGCCTCGGTCCCACCTTCTGGGAGAGCGCCTTCGCGGCGCCGGCGCGAGCAGCAAAGGGGCCTTACGGCGCCCTGCTGGCGCCCGACCGCAACGGTCTGATGCTCCCAAGCGGTTTCCGCTCGCGGATCGTCGCGCGCGGCGGGGCGCTCGTCACGGGCACCACCTACGCGTTCCACATCTTTCCCGACGGCGCAGCGACCTACGGGACGCGCGAGGGCGGCTGGGTGCTGGTGTCGAACTCCGAGGTCCCCGGTGTCGGCGGCGCGAGCGCGATCCGGTTCGCTCCGGACGGGAAGATCGAGACCGCCTACCGGATCCTCGAGGGCACGAACCTCAACTGCGCGGGCGGCGCGACCCCCTGGGGCACCTGGCTCTCCTGCGAGGAGAGCGCCGACGGACAGGTCTGGGAGTGCGACCCGTTCGGCTCTAGCCGGGCACGCCTGCGCCCAGCGCTTGGAACCTTCAAGCACGAGGCCGTGGCCTACGATCCGCGCGAGGATAGGCTCTACCTGACTGAAGACCTGAAGGACGGCGCCCTTTACCGGTTCACGCTCGACCGTCGCGGCGACCTCGATCGCGGGCGGCTCGAGATCGCGATGGAGCCGGACGCGCGCGGCCGGACGAACTGGAAGCGCGTCCCGGATCCCTCCGCGAGCGAGGTACCGACTCGCTTTCAGGTCCCCGGACGACGGGTCTTCGAGCGCGGCGAGGGCATCTGGTACGACAGCGGCAACGTCTACGTCGCAACCACCGCCGACCGGCGGATTCACGTTTACGACACGCAGACCCGTCGGCTAGGGACGCTTTTCAAGGCCTCCCGAGTGAGTGACTCCGAGCTGACCAGCGTCGACAACCTGACCGTCAGCCGGGCGGGCGACATCTTCGTCTGCGAGGACCATGGTGATCCCGATCCGCTCGACGTGGCGCTTATCACCCAAGACCCCAGACGCGAGGTCTCTCGCTTCCTGCGCGCTACCGGCGAGCAGCACAAGCGCCCCGTCGCGTCCGAGCTGACCGGCATCTGCTTCAACCCGGCGGGCAACCGCCTCTACGTCTCCTCACAGCGAGGCAACCTGCTCGGGATCATCTACGAGATCAGCGGGCCGTTCCGCCGGCGAAGCTGAGACCTAGCCAGATGTATCACCGACGGTTTACCGCAATCTCAGACAGCGCGGGTAGCTTGATCGCAGCACCGACAAGCTGTCCAACGGGCGCCCGCAGATTCCGGACAACGGCCCAGTCCGCTCGGGCGACGTACACGAGAGGATCGTCACGATGAACGTCACTTCACTCCCAATCGAAGGAACGCCAGCCGCCAGCCGCCTGCGCGTCAAGCGCGTGCGCGAGGCCCGTGGTCGGCTGCACCCGCGGGCGACCGGCCGGGCGTGGATCAATGGTCGCGAGGTCGGCGGCAACGACGCCCGCTTCGCTCACCTGACGCGCTCGTTCGACTAGCGCTAGCCCCCACCGGTGGGGGAGTTTGAAATCAGCCGTCTAGAAGAAGTCGCCGCCCTCGGCGGTGCGGGGGTGGTGGAAGTCTCCGCGGCAGGGCCGCCCCCACGAGCCCCGCTGTGAACCCGTCGCCCGGCCCTCCGCCTGACGGTAGTTCTCGAAGCGCGAAAACCTTCCGCCGAAGGAGACCGCCTTCGCCAGGCCGGCCTCGACCTGGGCGAGCCCGATGTCCATCGGCCCGCGCTCGACGTAGCGCAGGAGCCGACCGAAGCGATCGCGATCGTTTTGCCTGCGATCGGTGATCAACCGGACGCGCTCGCCGTCGACGAGCCGCTTCAGCGCGCGGGCGGCGGGCTTGCCGCCGCACTCGACGGGGGTACGTGGCTTCACCGTCTCGGGTGTGTCGATCCCGATCAGGCGGACGTCGCGACGGCCGGCGCCCTCGATCTTGACCTCGAGCGTGTCACCGTCGATGACCCGAACGACCCTCACCTTCTCCGCCTTCTCCGAGCGGCCGGAGTCACCCGCGGTGGCCGTCGAGAAACCGATCCCAGTCAGCAGCAGGAGCGGAACAAGAGGCAATGCCCAGCGGACCATCTCGACAATGAAGAGGACCGGATTCGCCGGACGGAAAGCCGGGCCTACTCGGAGGGCGGGGGCTCGAACGGCATCAGCCGCTGGTAGCGGCCGTCGAACGGCGCATTGTCGGCGGCGTCGCCTGCGTGCGGGTACGCATTCGAGCAGAACCCCGCGGCCGCCGGCTCGCTTTCGCCCTCGCAGCGCTCTGCCGGTGCCTCACCGGCCGCGAGGTTCGGTTCGAAGATCACGAAGAAGCGGGTCCAGGCGCCCTCGGCATCTCCGCTCGTGGTCGCGGCCGTGTTCGCGAAGCTCGATGACAACTCGTTCTTGCGCCGACCGGCGAAGCGCGTCACCGGGACGGTGTTGGCGAGCGCCGGCTCGAGACCCTTCGCGACCGGCTCGAGCGCGCGCAGCGCAGGCACGGCCCGCCGCAGCACCGGATCGCCGGCGCGCCTCAGAGCCGGCAGCCGATCGACTATGTCGATCGCGTCGGCAGTGACCGGTCCAAGGTCCTCGACTGAGGCCTCGAGGTCAGGGATAGCGCGGCGCAGGTTCCTGACGAGCGGCCGGGCATCGATCGCCAGGGCGCGCGTCCCCCCGATCGCCGAACGGGTGACGGCGAGCGTCGGCGGGAGCTGCGACAGCGTCGCGTCGACGGCATCGGACTGCCCGCCGATCGCCTCGAGCGTGGTCCGCGCCGAGCCCGTGATCCTGCGCAGCGCCTGCTCGCGGTCGCCGAGCGTCGTGACCGCTGCGCGACCGCCGTCGACCAGGCCGGCGACGACCGGCGCCTGTCCGCGCAGCTCGTCGGTCAGATCCCGCGCCGAGCCGGTGAAGGCGCTCAGTGCGGCGAGCGTTTCGTTGAGCCGGTCGGCCGTCTCGGGCGGCCGCGTCGCGACCGCGAACTCGTCGAGCGTCGCGGTCAGCTTCTTGCGACGCTCATCGTTGAGGAACTCGAGCGCGTCGTCGAGCCCGACAACCCGCTCCGATACGACCTGCGCCCCGCTCGGCAGGGCGTCCTCCTCCGCCGCGGGCGGCGGAAGATCCGCCGGCGGCCTGAGGCTGACGTACTTCTCGCCGAAAACCGTCCGGTTGCGCAGTTGCGCCGTCGTCCCGCGCGGCAGCGGGGCATAGCGCTCCTCGACGCTGATCGTTACTTCGGCGTGATCCCCGACGAGCGCGACCCGCCGGACCTCGCCGACCTCGACGCCCCGGACGAGCACCAGCGACTTGGTGAGCAGTCCCTCGGCCTCGTCGAAGGACATCTCCAGCTCGTAGGGCTCGTCGGTGAACACTCCCGAGAGCGGCGTCGGGCCTCCGAACGAGCTGTTCAGGAAGAAGAACAATGCGATGCCGAGCGCGAAGGCAACCAACGTCAGCAGCGCGCTCAGCCGCGGGATGAACATGTTCACGGCGTTCCACCCCCGCTCTCGACGGCGGGCACGCCCGGCAGGCCGGGCACCCGCAGGCGCAGCAGACACGAAGCGAGCAGCTCTTCGCTGCAGAGGCCTTCCAAGGCTCTCGCGAGCTTGCGCTCGAGCGGAGAGTTGGCTTCCCCCTCGGCGGCCCGCGCCGAATCGGCCCCAAAGCCGAGGTTCTCGGGGCGCAGCGGTTCGGGCAGGACGACCGTGCGCACCCTGACCCCGTTCTCGTCGTCGGTCGAGACGACACCCGAGAAGAGCTCTGTCGTCTGGCGAATGCCTTGCTTCTTGCTATCGAGCAGCGCCACGAGCGGCTGGAGCCGGCGCACGGGCCGCTCGGCCAGCCCGGCGGTCGGTTCGAGCTTGCGCGAGACACCGGCCAGCAGGCGGACAGAATCCTGTCCGTCCCGCGTGAGTGCATCGACTCGATCGAGCAGATCGCGGGCATCCGGCAACAGTTCGCGGGCGTCTCGGAGCGTCGCGGGCAGGGGCTCGCTCGCAGCGCCGAGACGCTCGAGTGCGGGAACCAGCGGTTCCGAGAGGCGGCGTCCGCCCTGGAGCGCCTCGCGCGCGGCGACCATCGTCGGCGGGAGCTCGCGCATCAGCCCCGCGAGGCCGGTCTCGTTCGCGGCGACCACCGCGAGCGTGTCGCTGCCCGCCGCGATCACCTCGGCGAGGCTCTCGTCCCGGCGCTCGAGCTCGGCGAAGACCACGTTAAGGCCGTCGACCAGGCGCGCTAGCAGCACCCTGCGATCGGCAAGCTGGTCGGATACACGGGCTGCGGGGTCGGTCAGCTCACCCAGCTGCGCGACCGCGGATCGCAGCTCCCCGCCCCGGCCCTCGAACGCCCGCCCGAGCTCGTTGATCACTACTTGGAGGTAGGCCCGCGTGTCCACGTCGAGCACCTCGAACAGCCGGTCGAGCGAGACGTAGGTGCTGGTCGCCTCAGCGGACACGAGCTCACCCTCGGGGAGCGGGCCGGACTTCGGCGTCCCCGGATCGACGTTGACGACCAGCTGGTTGACCGCGTTGATCGGCCTGACCTCGGCGGTCGCATCGCGATAGACCTTGCCGCGCACCTGCTCGTCGAACTCCAGGGTGGCCACCGCCTGCCCACCCTCTCTCGTGACCTCGACCACGCGGCCCAGATCGATGCCGGCGACGCCGGCCGTCGGGCGGTTGTCCTCGTCGAGCCCTGCGGCGTCCCGGAAGGCGACCTTCATCTCGTACGGGTTCTCGACCAGCGGCAGCCGGACGCCGGTGTTGGCCAGTACGTAGGTCAGGAACAGCAGGACGCCGAGCAGCTGGACGACGATCGAGACCCGTCCGAACGGAATCTCGCGCGCGGCGCCCTGACGGCGGAAGAACTGGGCGATCGTCCTCATGGCGAGCAGACCCCGGCATCCTCGAGCGCGCCCCGCAGCTCAGCGCTGATCTCGCCGAGCAGCGAGCAGGGGGCGGGCGGGCCGTCGATCGGCTCCAGCTGGTTGGCTTCGATCAGCGCGACCCGGCCGCCGCCGAGCGGGTTCTGCTCGAGCGTCTGGTAGGGCCGCGGAGCGCCGGCCGCGCCTGAAGTGAACGCCGCGAGCTGCATATAGTTGGGCAGCCCGAGGCCGTTGTCCTCGTGCAGGTAGGGCAGGGTCGATCCCTCGAGGATGTCGAGGCTGGGCTCGAGCGCGGTCAGCAGCGCCTCGGTCTCCGGTGCCGCTGCCGACGTCCTGCGGACGGCCTCGCGTAGGTCCCGGATCAGCGGTGTGGCGCGCCTGAGGACCGGACGGGCGCGGGAGAGCAGCGGCCGCGCATCACGGAGCGTCGGCGTCAGCTCGTCGAGCGCCGGCTCGAGATCAGCCGCCAGCGGATCGACCCGGTCGAGCACGGTCTCGAGCGCCGCGCTCCCGAGGTCGACCTCGACCGCGGTCGGCGCCAGCTCCCGCAAGGTCTGGTCGAGCGGTGCCTGGGAGTCGACCCCGACGGCCTCGAAGGTGCGCCGAGAATCGCTCACGAGGCCGGCGATCCGCGTGTTCTCGGAAGCGACCGCGCTGATCGTGGCGGCGAGCCGCGGGAGCCCTTCGCGTAGCTCGGTGGCAGTGCCGCCGCGCGTCGCGCGCGAGGCGCTCGCGAGATCCTTGACGAGCGGCGGGGACCCCTCGAGAGTCTTCTGGAAACCTTCGATCGCCTTCCCGCCGAAACCGGTCGAGAACTCGTTGGCGGTTTGCCGGATTCGTTCGCGCCGCCGCTCGTCGATCGGCCGCAACCCGACGTCGAACGGCACGAAGACGCTCGTTCGAGACTTCGGTATCCCGGCCGCCCCGACGGCGGGGGCATCCGAGCTGCCCGGATCCAGGTCCACGAAGACGGTCCCCTCGAAGATGATGTGCGGGCGCAGCTCGGCGCTGGCGTCCTCGTGGATGACGCCCGCTTCGTCAGTCAGAGCGAGGTCGAACTCGGCATCGTCGCCCACCCTGCGGACCGCGTCGATATGCCCGACGTTGACGCCGTTGACGCGTACGGTTCTCAGGATCTTGCCGAGCGAGGCGCTCTCGTCGAAGCGGGCCTTGACGATCCGCGTCTCGGGGAACGGGTTCGGCTTGAACAGTAGGACCGCCGTCACCGCGAGCAGCCCGACCCCAAAGATCAGGCCGAGCCGGCTGAGTCGCGCGATCCTGGCCCGCTCGCCGGCCCGGGTCTGATTCCCGCGCCTCATTTCAGGCACTCCAGTGGGCTCTTCCCGGACCGCTGTCCGAGTGCCTCACGCGGCTTGGGAAACGGCTCGCGCTCGGTCGCGCAGGTGAGGATCGGCGCGAACCGGACCGCCGGTTGACCCGGCGCGGCTCCGGTCTCCGGGCGGTTGTCGGTGACTGAGACGGCGCCCTCCCCGAACAGCCGGATCTCACGGTCGTATTGGGCGAGCTCGTCGGCAACTGGCCGAACCGGCTCGATCGCCGGCAGCAGCGAGGCCGCACCGGGGTAAAGCGCTCGCAGCACCGGATCGGCGAGCTCGAGCGCCGGGTCGAGGCGGGCCGTCAGCTCACGCGACTCCGACCGCAGCTGGTCGCCGACCCGCAGCAACCGATTCACGTCCGGCAGCAGCCGGTCGAGGTCGCCGAGCGTCGGCGTCAGACGGACGGCCAGCCGGTCGGCGTCCTCGAGCAGCGGATCGACGACGGGCAGCGTCGAGCGCAACTCGTCGGAGAGCGGAGGAACGAGATCGATCGTCGCCCCGAGCTCTTCGCGGCGGCCGGCAATCGTTCCCAGCGACCGGCGCGTCGCTGCGATTAGGCCCTCGATGTCATCGGGCCGCTCGCCGGCGATCCCGCTGAAGGTCCGTTGCGTCCCACGGACGAAATCGCCGGGTTCGCCCTCGCGCGGGACTGCGGCCTCGAGCAGCGGCGTTCCCTGCCGCAGGGCGGGCTCCAGATCCCCGACTCCGCGGTTGAGATCGGCCCCCCGGCCCTGGAGGCCGAAGCCGAACGCCGTCACGCTGCGTTTGAACGCCCGTTGGGTGTCCCTATTGAACGCGCGGGCGATCTCGAGCGGGTCGGTCCCGAAGTCGACCCGGTCGGCGGCAATCGTGCCGCCTTCGGGGAGCGGATCGGATCGGTCGCCCGGGTCGAGATCGACGTAGTAGAGATAGGAGGCCGACCGCAGCCGCACGAACAGCTCCGCGTCGCGGCCAACCGGGGCGTCTTCGGGCGCCAGCTCAAGTGTCGCGACGGTTCCTTCGGGCGTGTATTCGACGAGCTTGACCGAGCCGACACGCTCGCCACCGATCCGGATTGCGTCGCTCGGCTTGAGCGCCGGGGTCTCCGACGGCAGGACGGCCTTGATCCGGTAGCCATCCTGGAACGGGACTCCGTTGACAGCGGCGATCGAGACATAGCTCAGGAACAGGCCGATGAGCACCAGGCCGAGCCCGAGAGCGAGCTGATGGTCCTCGAGGCGCGCGCCGCGGCGCCTGATCGATGTCGTGAGCCGTCCGCTTCTCATGAGCCGAGCAGGAAGTCGAGGAGGGCATCGGCGGAATCCGGCAGGACACCGTTCGAATTGGGGCGTTCCTCGGTGTCGGCCGGGGAATCCGGAGGGGGAGCCGTTTCACGGTCTCGCTCCGAGCCGCCATCAGATCGACGCTGCGCGGCGTCGCGGTCCTTCGAGGCGCGCTCCGACGAACGGGCCGACGGGCCGGCCGACTCCGGCGCGGCGAGGCCGTCGAGAACGCCCTCCAGACAACCTGACTCGATCTTCACGCCGAAGGTCTCACAGCTGAGCACCGCCTCGGTGCGCAGCAGGCGGCGAGCGGGATCAAAGCCGGGAGTCCGGCTGGGCTCCACCGAGGCCGCGCCGAGCCCGACCTCGTTCGGGTCCTTGCCGAAGCTCTGCGCACCGAAGTACCCGTCGACGAGGTCCTTGCGAGCCGGAAGCAGGGCGTCGAGCAGATCGTCGAGCGAAGGTGAGAGCCGCCCCACCTCGGGCACCGCCGCGACCAGCTTCTCGAGCGTCGGCTCACCGGCCGCGAGCGCCGTCGCGGCCAGGTCGAGCGTCGGGTCGAGGTCGTCAGCTACCGCGCGCGCGTCGTCGACGAACGGGCGGGCGAGCTTAGCCGTCGTCTCGAGCCGCGGCGCGACATCGCGCAGCGCGACGGCCGTCGGAGTGGCCGATTCAGTCACACGAGTCAGCCGATCGAGCGTCCCGCGTGTCTCTGAGAGCGTCTGGGGCAGGACCTCGAGCCCGCGGCCGAGCGCCGCGGAGCGATCGGCTGTCGTCCGCAGTAGACGAGCCAGCGAATCGATCGACGGTCCGAGGTCGGAAGAGCGGCGGGCGGCCTGCGTGGTCACCCGTTCGGCATCCCTGATCAACGAACGCAGACCGTCGTTGGAGGCATTGAGCTCGGCCATCAGGTCGGTCGTCGCGGCGAGCGCCGGGCGCACCTGCACGAGCGCCCCGTTGAGGTCCTCGCCCCGGCGGTCGAGCGCCGTGCCGCTCTCTACGATCAATAAGCCGAGCGCCTCGCGGACCGGCTTGCGGAAGGTCGAGAGGATCGCGTCGAGTCGCGGGGCCGCCACCGCGCGGCTCGGCGGGATCGGCCCCTCCAGCTGCTCCTCCGCATCGCCGAGCGAGAACGCTACGTATGTGTCCCCGAGCAGGTCCTGCTGGCGAACCGAGACCGCCGCATCAGCACGCGGCGGCTCGACGCCGTCGAAGAGGGTCATCGTCACGAGCGCGGTCCCCCGGTCGGTCAGCTCGACGTCGTTGACCGAACCCGCCGGTGCCGCGCCGATCCGCACGTCGAGCCCCTCGAGCAGCCCGAACGCGTCCTCGAACTCCGCCTGGATCTCGGTCCCCGGCGCACCGCGCGAGGTCATGTAGAGCGTCGCGGCGCCGGCGACGAGCAGGAAGACGAACGTGAACGCCGCGAGCCGAGCGACCGCGCCTGTCATCAGCAGTCATCTCCCTGCGGTGTCCGCTCGAAGTCGAAGCTCTCGAACTCCTCGCCCCCGCCGACGAAGCTGTCGGCGTAGTCCTCCCAGGGTTGGTTTTCGAGCACGCCGGGCAGGCGGTCGAACGGTCGCGTGTGGCAACCCGGCCCTGTGTCCGCGTCCCCGAGCCTGCGCTGCGGGATCTCGGTCGACAGCGCCGCGACCCGCAGCGCGTGCCCGACCGCGTCGTAGTTGGCGCCGGTGTCGGTTCCGAGCGTCAGGAAGCTGAGCAACTCAGGAGTGCGCACGCGCAGCTGATCGAGCGCCGGGTTGAGCAGATCGAGTGCCGGATCGAGCTGCTCGGCGATCGGGATGATCCGATCGAGGAGCGGCGCCACGGGTCGTAGCTGGGCGGGTGCGGCGCGAGCGAGCCCGTTCGCCTGGTCGAGGGCCGGCCGCGCCTCCGCGATCGCCGGCCGCAG
>JACCVG010000035.1 GCA_013698335.1 Thermoleophilaceae bacterium | reverse complement strand
AGTCCGAGGTCCACGAGGTCGCGTAGTGACCGCAACCACGACAGACGCGGGGTTCGAGTGGGGGTCGGAGCGGACGATGAATCCGCTCGAGGCGTTGATGTGGCGCGCCGAGGCGGATCCGCGGATGCGCTCGACGATGGTCGCGCTCGAGATGCTCGACACGACGCCCGACTGGGATCGCTTCCTCGAAGCCCATGCCTGGGCGACCCGGATGGTCCCTCGCTTCCGCGAGCTGGTCGTCGAGCCGGCACTCGGCATCGGAGCGCCCTGCTGGGCCGTCGACGAGAACTTCGACCTCCACTTCCACGTGCGGCGCGTGCGGCTGCCCGCACCCGGCAGCTTCGCGCAGCTGCTGGCGGCGGTCGAGCAGCTCGCGATGGCGGCTTTCGACAAGGCCCGCTCGCCGTGGGAGGCCGTTCTCTTCGAGGGGCTGCCCGAAGGAAAGAGCGCCTACGCGCTCAAGATGCACCATTCGGCCACCGACGGCATCGGCGGCATCCAGCTGCTGACCAACATCCATTCGCGCACGCGCGAGCCGAACCCGGACAAACCACAACCGGCCGCGCCTGCCGCCGAGACATTCAGCTCGACCGATGCCTTCGTCGGTCAGCTCTCACGCGATGTACGGACGCTTCCGCGTTCGCTGATGGGTGGCGGCGGCGACCTCTTGCGCGCGCTGCGACGCCCCGACCGCGCCGCCGCCGACGCGCTCCGCTTCGGCAGCTCCCTGCGGCGAGTGCTCGCCGACCCCGACACGACCGGCTCCCCGCTGCTCGCCGGCCGCAGCCTGTCCTGGCGCTTCCTCGCGCTCGAGTTCCCCTTCCGGGAGCTGCGCGGAGCGACCAAGACCCACGGCGCCTCGATCAACGACGGCTACCTCGCCGCCCTGCTGGCCGGTTTTCGGATGTACCACGAGGAGCTCGGGCAGCCGATCGAGACGATGCCGCTGGCGATCCCGATCTCCGTGCGCCGCGAGGGTGACTCGGCCGGGGGCAACCGCTTCGCGGGGGCGAGGCTCGCCGGGCCCGTCGGCATCCGCGACCCCGAGGCGCGGATGGTCGCGATCGGGGCGATGGTCCGGACCGCCCGCGATGAGCCGGCCGTTGACGGGGTCGGCCTGATCGCACCCGCCCTGGCGCGCCTGCCCGCGCCGCTGATCTCTCAGCTCGTCGGCGGAATGACCAAGGCCAACGATCTCCAGGCGAGCAACGTCCCCGGCATCCGCGAGGACGTTTTCCTGGCCGGCGCGCGGATCGAGCGGCTCTATCCCTATGCACCGCTACCGGGGTGTGCGGCGATGATCACGATGATCACCCACGGCGAGACCTGCTGTGTCGGAGTTAACCTCGATCCCGCGGCGATCACCGACAGCTAGCTTTTCGGCCGCTGCATCCGTGACGGTTTCGACGAGCTGCTCGAGCTCAACCCCGCGGGAGGCGCCGCGACTCTGGTTGCGTGACACCCCTCACACACGCGCGGCGACCGGCTGTCACCCTTAGTCCTAAGTCACTAACCAACCGTAAGTGACAGAAAGGACAAGCATGTTCACCACGACACAGACACCTCGCCGGCTCGACGACCTCGATCGATCGAGGGCAATCGTCGCCGAGGACGTCGTCGCCGTCCGCGAGGACAGCGGCCGCTACACGATCTACTCCTACTCCCGCAGCGGAGCGGAGCTGACCGAGCTGGCCCACGACGTCAAGGCCGCCGAGGCGTTCCACGTGCTCGACGAGATCGACGTGCTCGATCTGCTGCCGGCCGAGGCTCAGGCGCTCGCCGCCTGAGCCTCACAGGTAGGTTCGAGCAGACGCATGCAGCTCGAGGGGATCCACCACATCACGGCGATCACCGGCGACGCGCCGGCCAACGTCGACTTCTACGTGGGGGCTCTCGGGCTGCGGATGGTCAAGAAGACGGTCAACCAGGACGACCCGACGGTCTACCACCTCTTCTACGCCGATGAACGCGGGTCGCCCGGCGCGGACCTGACCTTCTTCGAGTACCCGGGCGCAGCCCCAGGCCGCGCAGGGGCGGGGATGGTGCACCGCATCGAGTGGGCCGTCGAGGATCGTGAGGCGCTGGACTTCTGGCAGGCGCGGCTGGGCGC
>JACCVG010000026.1 GCA_013698335.1 Thermoleophilaceae bacterium | reverse complement strand
GGGCTGCGCCACGGGCGCTCGCGATCGGGCTCCGAGACCCTCAGCGCGACCAGCGCGAAGTGCGCGATCGTGAACGACAGCATCGCGCCGAACGCGTAGATCGTCCCGAGGAACTCGGCCTGGCCGGGGACGATTGCGAGGCACGCGACGAGGCCGAAGATCCCGATGGCGATGTAGGGGGTCCGGTAGCGCGGGTGCAGCCTGCGCAGCGCAGCGGGCAGCTGGCGGTGTTGTCCCATCGAGTAGGTCAGGCGCGAGACGCCGAGCAGGCCGGCGTTGGCGGCGATGAACAGGATCGTCGCCGCGAGGACGCCGACGTAGATCTCAGCCGGCCCCTGGAATACGCCAAGGTCCATGTTCTTAACGACGCCGAGAATCGGATCGCCGGCGAACCCGCCGTCGGCCTCCGACAGCGCGAGTTCGGTCTGCCCGTTCTTCACCGGCATCACCGAGAGTGCGATCGAGGGGAGGAAGGCGTAGATCGCGATCACCGCGATGACCACCCCGCCGATCCCCCGTGGGATCGTCTCGCCGAAGTCGCGCGCCTCCTCGGCCATGTTGGAGATCGTCTCGATGCCCGTGTACGCGACCATCCCGACCGGAATCGCGATCAGGAAGTCCGACAGCGTCGGTGAGGTCCCGAAGTCGACGTTGCTGACGAGAACCTGGGGATCGAGCACGAGCACGATCCCGACGATCACGAGCACGACCTGCGTGAGGAAGTCTGCGAGCGCGAGGAAGATGTTGACCCCCGCCGACTCCTTCGCGCCGAAGACATTCAGCATGGCGAGGACGGCGACGACGGCGATTCCGACGATGATGTCGGCCGGGCTTTCGCGCAGCGGCTCCCAGAAGATCCCGAGATAATGGGGAACGAAGAACGCCGAGATCGCGACCGTGATGATGTAGTTGAGCATCTGGCCCCAGGCTGCGAAGAAGGACCAGAATTCGTTGAAGGCCCGCCGGGCAAACGACGAGGAGCCGCCGGCCTCCGGGTACATCGTGGTGCCCTCGGCATAGGTGGCTGCGGTACAGACGAAGATCATCCCGGCGATCAGGAAAACCACCGGGGTCATCCCGAGCGCGAAGGCCGCCACCAGCCCCAGCGCGTAATAGATCGAGCTTCCTACGTTGCCGTAAGCGGTGGAAAAGAGCGCGCCCGTTCCGAGGACACGCTCCAGTCCAGCATTCTTGGGTCGCCTCTCAGCCACGGCGAAAAGCTACTCCTGCCGCCGACTCCGCGAGATCAAGCGCGCAGTCGCCCGTCAGGGTGGCGAGAGTGCCCGTCTACACCAGGAAGGGGATGATCAGGAGCGCCACGATATTCGCGACCTTGATCATCGGGTTGATCGCCGGGCCGGCCGTGTCCTTGTAGGGGTCACCGACCGTGTCGCCGGTGACAGCCGCCGCGTGGGCGTCAGAGCCCTTGCCGCCAAACTCGCCGTCCTCGATCAGCTTCTTGGCGTTGTCCCACGCGCCGCCACCCGAGGTCATCGAGACAGCCATGAAGAAGCCGACCACGATAACGCCGATCAGCAGCCCCCCGAGCGCCTGCGCCGAGAGCAAACCCACGACGACCGGGATGACGATCGGGATCAGGGCCGGAACGATCATTTCCTTCTGGGCGGCCGCCGTGACGATCCGCACGCAGGTCGCGTAGTCGGGCTTGACCGTGCGGTCCATGATGCCCGGGTTCTCCTTGAACTGGCGACGGACCTCTTCGACGACGAGGCCCCCGGCCCGGCCGACCGCCTCCATCGAAATCGAGGCGAACAGATAGACCATCATGCCGCCGATCAGGAGGCCGACCAGGACCTCCGGCGAGGAGAGATCGAATGGGATGACCTCACCGCCGGCGGCTTCCTGAAGCTCCTCGATGAAGGCCGCGAACAGAACCAGCGCGGCCAGAACGGCCGAGCCGATTGCGTAGCCCTTGGTGACGGCCTTCGTCGTGTTACCGACCGCATCGAGCGGATCGGTGATCGCTCGCACCTCTTCCGGCAGGTTGGCCATCTCGGCGATGCCACCGGCGTTGTCGGTGATCGGACCGAAGGCGTCGAGCGCGACGATCAGGCCGGTCAGCGAGAGCTGGGCCATCACCGCGACGGCGATTCCGTAGATGCCCGCGAGCTCGTTGGCACCGAGGATGCCGAGCGCCAGCAGGATCGCCGGCAGCGCCGTCGACTGGTAGCCCTGGGCGAGCCCCTGGATGATGTTGGTCGCATGACCGGTGACCGAGGCCTTGGCCGTCGTCCGCACCGGGCGGAATCGGGTCGAGGTGAAGTAATCGGTGATGAAGAACAGACCGGCCGTGATGCCGATTCCGATCAGCGTGCACAGGTAGAGCGCGCCTGCCTCGGGAGCCGCCGAAGCGCCGCCCGTGAGCAGCACCGAGTCGGTGGCGAATGAGAGGTCGGCCATCATCCACTGGGTGACCGGGTAGAAGGCGATCGCCGCCAGCAGACCCGAGACGAAGAGGCCCTGGTAGAGCGCCCGCTCGACGTTGCCGGTGCGGGTCCGGACGGCGTAGGTGCCGATGATTGACGCGATCAGCGAGACGCCGCCGATCACGAGGGGGTAGAGAGCGACCAGCTCGACCTCGTTGAAGGTCAGGACGCCGAGCAGCATCACGGCTACGGCGGTGACCGCATAGGTCTCGAAGAGGTCTGCGGCCATACCGGCGCAGTCGCCGACGTTGTCGCCGACGTTGTCGGCGATCACGGCCGGGTTGCGAGGGTCGTCCTCGGGGATTCCGGCCTCAACCTTGCCGACGAGGTCGGCGCCCACGTCGGCGGCCTTGGTGAAGATGCCGCCGCCGAGTCGAGCGAAGACCGAGATCAGTGAGCCACCGAAGCCGAGGCCGATAAGCGCGTCGACGGATTCCTTCTCGGTCGCGCCGGTGCCCAAGAGGATCCCGTAGTAGCCGGCGACGCCGAGCAGCGCGAGCCCGGCGACCAGCATGCCGGTGACCGCGCCGCCACGGAAGGCCACCTGGAGGGCGCCCGAGATGCCGTTGCGGGCCTCCTCGGCCACGCGGCAGTTGGCGCGCACCGAGACGTTCATCCCGATGAAGCCGGCCGCGCCCGAAAACAGGCCACCGATCGCGAAGCCGATCGCCGTCGTCACATTGAGCGCGAGTGCGAGCAACACCACGAGTACGACGGCGACGCCGGCGATGATCGTGTACTGGGTGCGGAGATAGGCCTGGGCGCCCTCTTGGACGGCCGCGGAGATCTCCTGCATCTCCTCGTTGCCCGGGGACTTCGCCAGCAGCCAGCGCGAGGTCACAATGCCGTAGAGCACCGCGGCGCCGGCACAGGCGAGCGCGACGATGATGCCGTAATCGGTCAGAAACTCAGTCAAGGAAATATCCCTCCGGATGGTTGTTTGACGCGCGGCCCCGGCGGCCCGGGTCCTCTCGCGTAAAGCCCCGCGGGCGGCGCCGGGTCAGGGCGCTGCGTACGCGGGACGAAAGCGCGGGCGATGGTATCGCGGGCGGCGCCGGAACGGCTTGCGGGTCAACTCCCGGGGGTCCAGATCTTCGCGCGGGCCCTGGCGCGCTCCTCTTCGCTGAGGCCGCCCTCCGCCGGCGGTACTTCGGTGGTTACGGACGGTGAGACGTCCTCGCCCGCGGGCCCGGCGGGTGGTGTTTCCTGGCTTTGGGGGGCCGACTGGCCCGAGAGCTGGGCGAAGGCGAGCTGGACCTGGCTCAGCGCCTCGCGGATCTGACCCGCCTGAGGATCGGGGATCAAACCCACAAGCGCGCGCGTGCCGTCGATCGCAAGCTGCGCCTGGGCGAGGTCGCGCTCCCCCTCGCTGCCCGGCGCGAGGCCGAGCCTGCGGCCGGCGAGGCTCATCAGGGTCGCGACCGACTGCAGGACCACGTCTTCCACGCGCAGGTTCCGCAGCTGCTCCTCGATCGCCGCGCGCATCTCCTCCTCCGACGGCTCGCCGTGCGTCGGATCGCCGAACGGATCGGCCCCACCGGAATCAACCATCGACCGCTACCTCCTCGTTGCTTGCAAAGGTTCTCTGGGTCCGGTCGACCTCGGCCCCGTAGGCCGATTCGAGGGATCCCTCCGCGAGCGCGCGGCGCTGGCGGATCGTCCCGCTCTGCTCGGCGATCTCGCAGGCGATCCCGAGCTCGGCCCGGGCGGGCGCGGTCCAGGCGAGCAGCCGGTCGCTAAGCGCCGCCGCGGGGAACTCGCGCCGCTCACCGAGGTCGATCAGCTTGCCTTCGGTCCCGTAGCGGATCGCGCGCCAGGTGTTCTCCTCGATCAGCATCCCCGGCGCGGGCAGAAACGGGACCCCGTCGTCGTGATCGACCGCCGCCTGGGCCACGCAAGCGACCATCAAGCCGGCCAGCGCATCGGATTCCGCAGCGCTTGACTGAGCATCGCAGATACGAACTTCGACGGTGCCGTAGCGGTGGTGCGGACGGATGCTCCACCAGAGCTGGGTGAACTCGACGATCGAATGCATCTCGACCAAGAGGTCTACATAGCGCGCGTACTCCTGGAAGCTGCCGAACGGATCCGGAATTCCGCAGCGGGGGAAGCTGCGCGTGAAGATCTGCGAGCGGACCGAAGCCAGACCGGAGTCCCTGCCATCGAGGAACGGTGAGTTTGCCGAGACAGCGAGCAGCTCGGGAAGCACGTGTCGCATCCGGTCGCAGACGGCGATCGCCCGATCGGCGCCGGCGATCCCGACGTGGACCTGGAGGCTGAAGGTGTTATTACGCCAAGCGACGTAGCCGAGATCGTCGTTGAGCCGGCGGTAGTGCTCGGTGTCGATGATCCGCTGCTCCTGCCAGGGGCTCCAGGGATGGGTCCCGGTCGAGCCGAGCTCGATCCCCTGGGAGGCGGCGAGCGCGAACAGCCTGCGACGGTTCTCGCGCTGGCTGTCAAGCGCATCGGCGAAGTCGCGACCCGGCTTCGAGCGAATCTCGATCTCGGAGGAGATCAGCTCGCCGGCGACCGCGCCACAGAGGACGTCATCGGCAGCGGCTGCGGTTTCGAGGTCCTCGAAGCGAGCGATCAGGTCACGCGAACCGGGATCGACGAGCGCGAACTCCTCCTCGATGCCGACCGTGAAGTCGGTCGAGGCGTCGAAGATCTCGCGCGTGCGGGTCATGTCGAGCATCAGCTGGTGCCTAGGCGAGGTAGAAGTAGAGCGCGTAGAGCAGGTCGACCGCGGGGCTGGAGGTGTGAACGGTCACCTCGGGCGGAACCTGCAACAGAGCCTCCGAATAGTTGAAGATCACGCGCACGCCGTGATCGACGAGATCGTCGGCGACGGCCTGGGCGGCTGCCGCAGGCAAAGCCAACACGCCGACGACGATGTCGTCGGCCTCCACGACCGCCGCGAGGTCGCCGTAGTTGCGCACGCGCAACGCATCGCCGATCTCTTGCCCCACCTTGCCGGAGTCGGTGTCGAAGATCGCGACTATCTGGAAGCCGTGGTCGGCGAACACATCGGAGCTGGCGATCGCCTGGCCGAGATGACCGGCTCCGAACAGCGCGATGTTGTGCTGACCGCTGGTGCGCAGGATCCTGCGGATCTGGGCGAGCAGCGAATCGATGTTGTAGCCGACCCCGCGCTTGCCGAACTTGCCGAAACCGGACAGATCGCGGCGGATCTGGGTCGAGTTGACGTGCGTGTACTCGGCAAGCTCCTGAGAGGAGATCGTGTCGCGCCCCATCTTCTTGGCCTGGGTCAGGACCTGGAGGTAGCGCGAGAGCCGTGCAGCCACCCCGAGCGACAGGCGCTCGGGTTCGCGCGGCGGAGGGGCCGTCGCCTGCGGATGACGGCCGCTCAAGCTCACGCCGCCAGCCTATCGAGCAGATCTCGTAGGTCAGCGAATGCGACCCGCAGCTCGAGCCGGTCGCGACCGTCGACCGCAACCACCGGTATCCGCTCGCCGTAGCGCCGCATCAGAACGGGGTCGAGGGCGATGTCCACCTCGGCGAGCTCGAACTCGTGGGTCCTTGCGAGATCGTCGAGCGCGCGCCGCGCGTCCTCGCATAAGCAGCATCCGGCCTTGCCGTAGAGGGTGATTTTCGGCACCCGGCGATTGTCCCTTATGGTCGGTGAATGGCGAGGGCCGACGACATCGCGACGCTCGAGCTGATCTACGAGGCCTGGAACGAGGGGAACGTGGCCCGGATCGCCGAGCGGTACTGGTCCGATCGGATCGAATGGCACGACCCGGTCGAGCTCGAGCAGGGCGGGATCTACGTCGGCCGTGAGCGCGTCATCGGCCGGGTCGTGGGCCTCGCCGCCGACATCGGGGTTCCGCTGTTGCGGATCGAGAGAATCACCCCGCTCGGCGGCGAGTACATCGTTGAGCTCGACTTCGACGTCGTGCCGGCTGCGGCTGAGTTGCCGCCGGGCAGCATCGCCTTGGTCCACGTCGCGCGAATCGAGGGCGGGCGGGTCGTTCGTCTGCGCATGTTCGTCAACGCGGACTCGGCCTTTGCGGCGCTTGCTGATCAGGCCGCGCGCGCGTAGGCGTCGAGCCCGAGGTAGCTCGGGTACTCGAGCCGCGGCTGGAAGCGGGCCGCTCCCGCAATCATCGCGGCGTTGTCGGTGCAGAGAGAGAACCCCGGAATCCAGACCTCGACGCCCAGCCGGTCGCCGAGGGCCTCGATCCCGGAGCGCAGCTCGCGGTTGGCACCGACCCCGCCGCCGATCGCCACCCGCGTGACCCGCTCCCGGATGACGGCGCTCTCGAGGCGCGCCAGCAGCGCTTCAACGATCGCGCGCTGATAGGACGCCGCGAGATCGGCACGGCGCTCCGCCGTCCTCGCTTCACCAAGATCGCGCACCGCGTAGAGGAGCGCCGTCTTCAACCCGCTGAAGCTGAAGTCGAGCCCCTCGCCCGGCGCCGAGCGCGGGAACGCAAACGCTTCCGAGTCTCCCTCGGACGCGAGCCGATCGATCTCCGGCCCGCCAGGATACGGCAGCCCGAGCAACCTCGCGCCCTTGTCGAAGGCCTCTCCGGCCGCGTCGTCGAGCGTCCGTCCGAGCGTCTGGTGCTCTTCGAACCGCTCGACCCGCGCGAGGAACGTGTGGCCGCCGCTTGCCACCAGCGCGACAAACGGAGGCTCGATCGGCCGCTCACCAAGCGCCGAGGCGACGACGTGCGCGTGCAGGTGATCGACCGCGACCATCGGAAGCTGCCGCGCGGCGGCGAGCGCCTTCGCGGTGGACAGGCCGATCAGCAGCGCGCCGATCAACCCGGGACCACTGGTTGCAGCAATCACGTCGATGTCGGCGAGCTCCGCTCCGGCCCGCTCGAGCGCGTCGTCGATCACGGGACCGATCACCGCGAGGTGCTCGCGCGCCGCGATCTCGGGCACGACGCCCCCGTAGCGCTGGTGCAGGAGCCCCTGCGAGGCGATCACGTTCGAGCGCACTATGCCCGCCTCGCTGACGACGGCCGCGCAGGTGTCGTCGCAGCTGGTCTCGATCCCGAGGATCAAGCGGGAGCCGCCTGGTCTGACGCCGGCGGCCACGCCGCGTCCGGCCCGGGCTCGCCAACGGTTCGCCACATGATCATCGCGTCCTCACGGTTGTCGTGGTAGTACCCCGGGCGGCGGCCGGCAGAGGTGAACCCGACGCCGTGGTACATCTCGATCGCGGGGCGATTGGAGGGCCGGACCTCCAGCGTGTACTGGACGCCGGGCGCATCGGCCCGAGCGAACAGCTCCCTCAGCAGCGCGCGCGCGATCCCGCGGCGGCGCTGGTCGGGATCGACCGCGATGTTCATGACGTGCCAGACCGTGTCGTAGCGAGAGCAGATCACGTAGGCACAGAGACGCCCCTCGCCAAGCGCCGCGAGACAGATTCCGGACTCCTTGGAGAGCTCCAGCACGAACATCGCGAGCGACCAGGGCATCGGGAAGGCGCGCCGTTCGACGGCAACGACCTGCGAGAGGTCGGAGTAGCGCAACGGGCGGATCTCTAGGTGGTCTGTCATCTCGTGGCGATTGCGTCCGGCTCGCGTACGTAGAGCGGGATCAGGGCTTCGGGGCTGACCGGCTCGACGCTCACGGCCAGTCTGCAGAGCGCGAGCGCGCTGACCGCGTGGCTCATCGAACCGGGTGCCGCAACCGCCAGCCCGGCGGACTCGAGATCCTCACGAAAGCGTAGCGAGCCGTCACCGACGGCGACCAAGCGCCGGGCCTCCTCCCCAAGCTCCGTTTGCACGCGCGAGACGAGCGCGTCAGGTGCCGCCGCGAACGCCTCCCAACGCTGGATCCCGTCCTCGTAGAGGGCGCCGAACAGCTCTCCGCGGCGGGCGTCGATCAGCGGGAGTCGCAGCGCACCCTCCCCCTCGGCCGCGAGCGCGGCGAGCGAAGAGACCGGGCGCAGCTCGGCCCCGTGAGCGCGCGCCAGTCCGATCGCCGTGGCAAGCCCGATCCGGAGGCCCGTGAAGCCCCCGGGGCCGATCCCGACTGCGATCGCGTCGATGTCCCCGTAGTCGAGGCCGGCTTCGGCGAGCCGGCTCGCGATCGCGGGGAGCAGCTTCGCGGCGTGATCGCGGTGCGGGCCCGACTCGGCCTGCGAGGCGGGTCTGTCGAACGCCTGGCCATCACCTCGCAGGACGGCTGCCCTGGTTGCCGTCGCGGTATCGATCCCGAGCAGGTTCACGGCGCCGTGATCTCGATCTCACGGCGATCGCCGCCGGCATGAGAGATGTGGACTGTCGCGGCAACCCGAGCGAAACCCTCCGCTGCACCCGGCCATTCGACGAATCCGATGCGCTCCGGCGTGAGGTAGTCCTCGAGCAGTCCTGGTTCCTGAGCGGCAGAATCGATCCGGTAGAGATCCAAGTGGGCGACCTCGATCCCCGGGCCGGCGTAGACTTGACCGATCGCATACGTCGGGCTGGAGACGATGTCGGTGACCCCCAGCGCGGCGCACGCGCCGCGTACGAAAGTCGTCTTACCCGCGCCCAGATCGCCCGCGACGAGGACCACGTCGCCGGCCCTCAGCCGTCGGGCGAGCCTCGATCCTTCGAGCTCGGTCTGCTCGGCGGCGGTCGTCAGGACCGTCACTGATCCTCGAGCAGGCCTGGGATTCGGCCGAAATCGGCACGCAGTAGCTCCTTGACCGACGGCGTCCGTAGCGCGGCGGCAGGGTGAAACAGCGGAAACAGCCGAATATCGAGGCCGCCGACGCTCACCTGCTGCACCGTCCCGTGGACCCGAGTGATGCCCTGCGGGCTCCCCGAGAGCAGCTTGGTCGCGAAGTTGCCGAGCGTGCACACCAGGCGCGGGCGGATCAGCTCGATCTGGCGAAACAGGTGGGGGCTGCACTCGGCGATTTCCTCCGGCAGCGGGTCCCGGTTTCCGGGCGGGCGGCACTTGAGCACGTTGGCCACGAACACGTCACGCTCGCGATCGAGGCCGACCTCGGCGAGTAGCTCGTCGAGCAGCCGACCGGCCCGCCCGACGAACGGAAGCCCGCTGAGGTCCTCCTGCGCACCGGGCGCCTCACCGACGAACATCAGCTCCGCATCGGCGTTGCCGGCTCCGAAGACCAGCTTCGTCCTGGTCTCGCGCAGCGGGCAGTGGTGCTCGTAACGAAGGTGCTTGTAGAGCACGACGAGGTCGTCGCGGCGCTCGCCGGCGGTCGCTTCTGGCATCCGGGGAGGTTACGCCGAAGGGGCCGCCGTGTACCCTTCGAACAGGTGATCTCTGCCGTCGAGATCGCCGGATTGCAAGCAGACCGACCGGTATCTCGTATGCGAGAACTGGAACGGGAAACCACAATCGACACCAACTCGCCCACGTCCGCCTCCACGGAAGGATCCGCGGCACCCCGCGCCCTCGGCCGGATCGCGATCGTCGGTCGGGGACGGCTCGGGAGCGCGCTCGCTGCTGCGCTCGGCAGGGTCGGTGCCGACGTGGTCGGACCGCTCGGTCATGACGAGAGCGTCGAGGCCGAGGCGGCCCTGCTCTGCGTTCCCGACGCCGCGATCGCCCACGCGGCCCGCTCCGCAGCCGCGTGGGCCCCGCTGATCGGCCACACGAGCGGTGCGACCCCACTGGCGATGATCGCGGAGAGCACCGGGGCAGACTGCTTCGGACTACACCCGCTCCAGACCTTCGCGGGAGACGATGCCGACGCCGATCGCTTCCGCGGTTGCGCCGCCGCGATCGCCGGGACTTCCGCCGCCGCGCTGGAGTTCGCCGAGGGCCTGGCGCGTCGGCTCGACATGGATCCGATCAGGATCGACGAGCGGCACCGGGCGGGCTACCACGCCGCCGCGTCGATCGCCTCGAACTTCCTGATCGTGCTCGAGGACGCGGCCGAGACGGTCGCCGAGCGCGCCGGCCTCGACCGCGCGGCTGCCCGGGCCGCCCTCGCCCCGCTGGTCAGGGCCAGTGTCGAGAATTGGGCCGAGCTGGGGCCAGAACGAGCCTTGACGGGACCCGTCGCCCGTGGCGACGAGGCGACGATCGCCGCCCAGCGATCGGCGATCGAGCGATCAGCACCTGAGCTGCTCGAACTCTTCGACTCGCTGCTCGAGCGCGGGCGCTCGCTCGCGGCGCGAGCCACCCCTCTTGGACGGGCCGCGTGATGCGGACCGTTCGCACTGTCGAGGATCTCCGTTCGGTGCTCGCGGGACCCCGCGGCGAGCCGGGCGCTCACAGCGTCGGGCTCGTCCCGACGATGGGCTTCCTCCACGCCGGCCACGTCTCGCTGCTCGACCGCGCACGCGCCGAATGCGAAACGGTCGTGATGTCGCTGTTCGTCAACCCGGCGCAGTTCGCGCCGGGCGAAGACCTCGATGCCTATCCGCGTGACGAGGAGCGGGACACCGAGCGCGCACAGGGCGCCGGTGTGGACATCCTCTTCGCCCCACCGAGGGAGGTCGTCTACCCACCCGGGTTCGCGACGTCGATCGAGGTCGCCGGGCTGACGGAGATCCTCTGCGGCCACCCCGACAGCCGCGGGCGGGAGCACTTCCGCGGCGTGACCACGGTCGTCGGAAAGCTGCTCAACATGGTCGGTCCGGATCGCGTCTACTTCGGCCAGAAGGACGCCCAGCAAGCGCTCGTGATCGAGCGGATGGTCGCCGACCTCGACTTCCGGGTGGAGGTCCTCGTCTGCCCGACCGTCCGCGAGCCCGACGGACTCGCGATGAGTTCACGCAATGCCTACCTCGATCCCGCCGAGCGAGAGCGCGCGCTCGCCCTCTCGCGTGCTTTACGTGCGGCAGATCGGGTAGTCACACATGGTGAGCGTTCCGCCTCCGCCGTACTCCAGGCAGCCCGCGCGGTCCTCGACGAGGCCGGCGTTGCCCCCGACTACGTGGAGCTCCGTTCCGCTCGAGATCTTGTCCCGGTCGATCGCGTCAACGGATCGACCCTGCTCGTAATCGCCGCCCAGATTGGGCAAGCACGCCTGATCGACAACACGATCCTGGGAGATTCCAGCCGATGAACCGCACGATGCTGAAGTCGAAGATCCACCGAGCGACCCTGACGGGGAGCGACCTCAACTACGTCGGATCGATCACGATCGATGCCGACCTCCTAGACGCGGCCGACATCCTCGAACACGAGCTCGTCCACGTGCTCGACATCGACAACGGGGCGCGCTTCGAGACTTACACGATCGCCGGCGCACGCGGAAGCGGCGAGGTCACGGTCAATGGCGCCGCCGCCCGGCTGGTCCACACCGGCGACAAGGTGATCGTCGTCTCCTACGCCTCCTACGACGAGGTCGAGCTCGCCGACTACGAGCCGCTCGTCGTACACGTCGACGCCGAGAACTCGATCGTCACCGTCGATTCCGCTGTCGCCGAGCTGCTGGGAGATCGGTCATGAGCTCCGGCGCTCATGCCCCCGCGGGCAAGCCGGCACCCGGCGACGGGACACCGCGCAAGCGCAAGGTGACGCTCTCGGTCCTCTCCGAGAAGAAGGCGCTCGGTGAGCCGCTCGTGATGATCACCGCCTACGACTATCCCAGCGCGCAGGTCGCCGAAGAGGCCGGCGTCGACCTGGTGCTCGTCGGCGACTCCGGCGCGATGGTCGTGCTCGGCTACCCGAGCACGGTCCCCGTCTCGATCGACGAGATGCTGATGCTCGCCGGCGCCGCCCGTCGCGGATTGACGACACCCTTCCTTATCGGCGACCTCCCCTTTGGCTCCTACGAAAAGTCGAACGAGCAGGCGGTGGAGACCGCGCAGCGGTTCATAAAGGAGGCGGGCTGCGACGGGGTCAAGCTGGAACGCGGCGGATCATCTGTCGAACGTGCGCGAGCGATCGTCGACGCCGGGATTCCCGTGATGGGGCACGTAGGCCTAACGCCCCAGACCGCTACCGCCCTGGGCGGGTACCGCTCGCAGGGCCGCACCGCGGAGCGCGCGCTCGAGGTTGCCGCCGATGCGATCGAGCTCCAGGAAGCGGGCTGCTTCGCGATCGTCTTCGAGGCCGTGCCCAGCGCGCTGACCGACGCGACCATGCCGCTGCTCGAGATTCCGGTGATCGGCATCGGCGCCGGTCCGGCGACCGACGGCCAGGTGCTCGTCTTTCACGACCTGCTCGGGATCTATGACGGCCACGCCGCCCGTTTCGTCAAGCGCTACGCCGACGTCCGCGAGACGATGACCGCGGGCGTGACCGAGTTCGCCGCCGACGTGCGCGCGCGCCGCTACCCGGAGGAGGCGCACGGCTACACGATGGCGCCGGACGAGGCCGAGCAGCTCGTCGGGCTGATCGAGCGTCGCTTTCTCGGACGCAAGAGCGCCGACCTGTTCAGCGACTGGTAGCGCCGGCCGGGCGCGAGCTCTCGCGCTAGAACTCGTCGTCGGCGAGGTCCGGGCCGACGATCACGACGACCTCGCCCTCGCCCGCGAGCCCGTCGGAAATCTCATCGAACGGCTCGATGATGACGCTGCGGGTCGGCAGCAGGTTGCGTTTGACGGCGAGTGCGAACCTGCGCGAGCTAGGCTCCTTCTTGTCGAACAGGACCCTCGTTACCTCGACCTCCTCGGCGGCATCCTCGATGTCGTCGATCTTGAAGCCCTCCTTCTCGAGCCGCTTGGCCGTCTCCGTGCCGAGGCCGTCGATCCCGCTGCCGTCGAGCACCGTGACGGTCACCTGCCCGGTGTCGAAGGTGGGCTCCTTGCGGTTCTTCTCCGGATCAGCCGGCCGGTCTG
>JACCVG010000025.1 GCA_013698335.1 Thermoleophilaceae bacterium | reverse complement strand
CTCGCCAAGGCGCTTGAGCGACCGGCGGTTGGTCTCGGGGTCGTCGGTGAAGAACTTCTTCGGCTCGTGCAGCCCGGGGATCATCGTCATCGAATCCGCGGTGTTGAGGACGTCGCCGGCGACCAGGACGCGGTCGGATTCGCGCCAGAAGGCAACGTGCCCGCGCGAATGGCCGGGGACGTCACGCACGGTGAAGCTGCCGACGGCGTCACCCTCGCGGAGCTTTCGATCGACGGGATGGCCGGGGCCGGTGAAGATCCTGTCGACGAGCCGCGCGATCGGATGGTTGGGCTGGCGCTGAGCGATCAGGCTCGGGTCCTCGGCGGCATCGGCGTCGCGCTCGCCGACCCAGAAAGGGACGGAGAGCTCAGTGCAAATGCGTTTGCTGGCGCCCTGGTGGTCGGGATGGGCGTAGGTGAGGGCGTGGGCGCCGACGTCGTGGCCGCGCAACTGTTTGAGGATTCTCGCGCCCGCGTGGCGGGTGGAGGCATCGATGACGACGTCGTCGATCAGGTAGACGTTGATCGCGTTCGGCGGAAACCCGCCGATTTGCCAGAGGCCGTCCGCCAGCTGCTTCATTTGACGAGCGTACTGCGGAGGGGTCCACCGATCGGAAGCGCTTCGAGGACCTGATCACCTAGCTCCGCGGGACGCGCGTCGGCGAAAAGCTCCGCGATAGTCATCGTGCCGCTTCTGCCAGCTCGCGAGAAGAGAGCGCGCGGAGCTGTTCGGCCACCCGCTCGATTGGGCGAAGGCTCCCTTCCGCCCGGGCGAGGACGATCGCGCCTTCGGTCGCCGAGATGAAGGTCAGGGCGAGCGCCTCGGCCTTCTCTTCAGTCAGGCCGTTGCGGATGAATGCCTCCCTGATCAGGTCCTCCCAGCGTCGAAAGCCTTCGGCCGCCGCCTCCCGCGCCCCGCTGTCGTCGTTCGCATCGAGGGCACCTGCGGTCACCGGACAGCCGGCGGCAAAGTCGCTCTCCCGCAGGATCACGGCCCACTTGTCGATAAAGCTCTGGAGAGCCCGCTCGATGTCACTCTCCGCGAGCGAGCGCTCGAGCTCGTCGGCCACCCAATTGGCGGCCCACTCGGTTGCCTGGGCGGCAAGCTGTGCTCGGCCGTTTGGGAAGTGGTGGTAGATCGAGCCCCGAGGCGCCCCGCTATGCCTTAAGACGTCGGGCAGCGCTGTTCCGGCCACCCCCCGCTCTCGCTGCAGCAGGGCCTGGCTTCGGATCATCCTCGCTTTGGCGTTAGATCTTCTCGACACTTGACTCTGATGGTCATCATAGTAGGGTTCCACGAAACCTGACGACCGTCATATCTCCCGAAAGGACCAGCCAATGCCGATGATCGACCTGACCTACCCCGAGGGCACGCTGAGCGGGGAGGATCGAGAGTCTCTTGTCGACGAGCTGACGACCGTGCTCCTCCGGGCCGAGCGAGCGCCCGACACCGAGTTCTTCCGCTCGATCACGTGGAGCTTCGTACACGAGTTGCCGGCCGGCGCCGTCATGAGCGCAGGCCGCCCAGTCGAGGCCCCGATCTTCCGAGTCGAGGTGACGACGCCCGAGGGCGCGCTCTCTGATCGCCGCCGTGTCGAGCTCGTCGAAGGCGCCAGCAAGGCGATCTGCGAGATCGCCGACATCCCGGAGGAGGAAGCCCTGCAGCGCGTGTGGGTTCTCTGCAAGGAGATCGCCGAGGGGAGCTGGGGCGCCGGAGGCCAGGTCATCCAGTTCCAAGCGCTGCGCGAGGCCGCTGCGGCCGCCCGTGAAGAGGAAGCGGCTCCAGTCAGTTCTCCGTAGGCAGGGCCGCGAGCAAAGGGCACGGCTGTGAGGGACACACGGCTTCGTTCAATTAGGTCGGCGAGTCTGTTGGTTGCGTCAGGCGAGTCATGAAGGCCGTCTCCACGTCGAGGACCGCCCGGTGGTCCCGGCCGCCTGCGTAGACGTCGTAATGGCCTCCGCGGCTGCGGTAGAGCTCTCCCCGGGGCGCGCGGACGGCGCACCGGAGTGCTGGGGCCACGGGGGCCATGGTGTCCTCCTGCGCGACGACGACGAGCAACGGGCACTGCGCCTGATCGGCTCGCCGAACGGGGCGGTGCCGGGTGATGTCGAGCACCGAGCGGGCGGTGATCCGGTTGGGCCATTCGTCGGGAACATCGGGCGCGAGACGCTCCAGGCCGGTCATGGCGTCGCTGGTGGCGATCAGCCCAAAGCTCTCCGGCGGCACGCTCAGCGGTACGTAGATCGGCCGGCGCCCGATCGCCGCCCCGAGCTTGTCCGCCAGGGCCATCGCGGTCAATCGCAACGACCGTCCGATCGGCACGTTTCGCATTCCGGCGAGGCCATCTACGAGTGGGCATTGGGCGATTGCGCCTGCCAGTGTCTCGGTGGCGGCGAGCTCGAGAATGTGCATCCCCGCGAAGGAGGTGCCCCAAGCGAAGAGGCGACTGGGGTCGATCGCTGGATGGTCGGCCGCCCAGCGCAGGACGGTCCGGTAGTCGTCGCACTGGCGGCGTACTTCGAGCAGCTCACGGGGCTGTCCGCCGGAGTGGCCCCAATGGCGGTAATCGAAGACGACGACGGCGAAGCCCGCGGCGGCGAAGTGCTCCGCGAACGGCGCGAGCCCCGCAGCCTTGATGCCCCCGATGCCGTGGGCCATGACGACGGCGGGCAGGGGCGACGCCGCGTCGGGCAGATATAGCCAGCAGTGCAGCGGGTCGCCCGATGCACTGCAGATCACTACGTCAACGCGATCGCACCGTTGGCCGGTCACGCTACGTTGACGGTGTCTGGTCGACCCTGGTGCCGGTGATCCAGGGTTCGGGGTCGGCGAGCATCGCCGTCTCGCCGTGTCGCTCGAGGTCGTCGACGAACACCCGCATCGTGTCGGACGTCCCGCGGGCCATGCCGGCCGACAGGAACCCGGCGAGCTCCATGTCCAGGCCGCGCGGCAGCGAGCGCTTCGTGCCCAGGTACACCAAGTGCTTGATCGCGGCGATCGCCGCCGGCGAGCGCGTCGCGAGCCGCGCCGCCGTGGCCTGCACCTCAGCGAGCAGGTCGTCCTCTGGCACGAGCCGGTGCACGAGCCCCAGGTCCAATGCCTCCCTCGCCGTCAGCGGTGCGCCCTCGAGCATGTGCTGAAGCGCTCGCCCGGTGCCGATCATGCCCGGCAGGCGCTGCGTCCCGCCGCCCCCCGGGATCAAACCGGTGAGGATCTCGAACTGGCCGAGCCGGATGTGCTCGGCGTCGGCCGCGTAGCGCAGGTCGCAGGCGAGCGCGATCTCGTGGCCGCCACCCAGCGTCGGACCATTAATCGCGGCCAGATAGACCGCGCCCGAGCGGTTCATCCGCAGGATCGTGCGCTTCCACCGATATCCCCATACGAGCCCCCGGCCGACCGCACCGCCGAACCGTTCCAGCATCGCCGGCAGGCCGGGGATTCGCAGTGCCGTGTTCAGCGTGCGCAGTCCCAACTCGATCACGCCCATCGACAGTGCCGGCTGCGGCTGCTCGATCACGGCGGTGATCTCGCCCGGGTCGGCGTGCGTCATGAACCTGCCATCAGCACCCGTCAACACGACCGCCCCGACCGAGGGATCTCGATCGACCGCCTGCGTGAGCCGGTCGAGGTCGTGTAGGCCGTCCGCCGTCACAAAGCTCAACGGCGGATCGGAGTAGCACGCGGTCAGCACGCGGCCGTCCTGCTTCAGACTGATCGTCTCCAGCGTGAGATCGCTACACGAGACAGTCATCACGACCTGCCACAGGCTCGCGCTGGGCGGCGGCCCCAAGGTCGCTGCGCTCGGTCACCGCGACTGCTCCAGCTCGGGCACGAACGTCCGTGCGATCGACTCCGTTCCAGCAAGTTCATTTGCGCTACGGAAGCTATCATTCTCCGTTCAATCATGCAACGCACTGCGCGGATGCGGTCGCCGCCTGAGTCCGGTTCTGGTGGCCCCACAGATCGCTACCCGACCGGATTCAGTTCATTGGAGCAACTAACATCTGGCACTGATGCGACGTACGCGATTTAGCGACTGGCCCTGCACGATCGCCCGGACGGTGGACCTCGTCGGCGATTGGTGGACGCCGCTGGTAATGCGCGAGGCCTTCTACGGGGCTAACCGCTTCGAGCAGTTTCAGAGCCGACTGGGCCTGAGCCGCAACATCCTCACCCAGCGACTCGAGCGGCTGGTCGAGGAGGGTCTGTTCGAGCGGGTCGCTTACTCGGAGCGGCCGCCTCGCTT
This sequence comes from Thermoleophilaceae bacterium, assembly GCA_013698335.1. Classification (GTDB taxonomy): domain Bacteria; phylum Actinomycetota; class Thermoleophilia; order Solirubrobacterales; family Thermoleophilaceae; genus JACCVG01. Next base: position 5,830 of record JACCVG010000025.1, on the reverse strand, counting down.
CGAGTATCAACTCACGGAGAAGGGGCGTGATTTCTTCTCGGTGCTCGCGGCGATGCTCCGATGGGGGGATCGCTGGCTCGCCGGCGAGGAGGGCCCGCCGATCGAGCTCCGTGATCGTCGCACCGGTCACCTCGTCGTACCCGAGGTGGTCGACCGGGAGACGGGTGAACCGATCGACGTTCGAAATGTCGTCGCAACGGCGGGTCCGGGTCTACCCAAGCACCTGGCGTCCACGCTCGCCGACGGGAGCATCCATCAGTCGCCGCGCAGGCCTGTCTGATGCGGCGAAGTCTGCGTCATCAAGGGCTCGCAAGGTAAGCGCGGCGGTCGGGAGATCCTGGCCGCGTGAGGTCGGCGATTCCGCCGAGCGGACGTGCAGCCGTGGCACTGATCGCGCTGTCGAGCTTGTAAACACGATAGCTATTGTGTTAGGGCGATCCCTTGAGATGCGCTTGCCACGATCTCGCGTCCGCCCGGCGCGGGCGAGCTCTTCTGGCTCAGTCTCAACCGGGTCGCCTTCAGTAGTGGCCTGACGACGGGTCAGACGCGGCCGGTTCCCTCCGAGGTGCTCGACCGCTGGTATGACGATCTCGATCGAGAGACCCGCTGCATGATCCTCGAGACCTATCGCTCGGCGAGCGAAGCGGAGGTGGACGCGACGGCACGCCGTCAGGCGTCAGCACTTGCACGCAACCGGCACCGGCCCGCCCTGATCATCTGGGGCGCGGAGGATGCCTATCTCCCGGTCGCGTTGGCCGAGCGGCAGCGCGAAGGATTCCCCGCGGCTCGCGTGGTGATCTTCGACGAATCCGGCCACTGGCCCTTCATCGACGACCTCCAACGGACCAGCCGCCTCGTCGTCCCTTTCACTCGTACGGCCTTCAGGGCCGACCGCAAGGCCGCCAAGCAGAAGTACTGACGCCTTCGCGAGGCTCGCGACAGCGCCTTGTGCGAGCGAGCCGGGCTACGCCGTCGTCGCGAAGACGCCATCGACGGCGGCGATCTCGTCGGGCACGTCGCCACCGGGCCAGCTCTGCCAGGGATGGCGGCCGAGCAGCTTCATCGCGCGGTACTTCGTGGCGCCGTGGAGCTTCATCAGGTGCCAGGCGGCCTGCGTAAGCCCGCTGAGCGGCGGGATCCAGAACCGATCGGCGAGCGGATCCAGCGGCTCCGGCGGTGCGAGCGCGACATCGGCCGCTACGTGCCCTTCGCCGTCCTCATATGAGAGCCGCGCCAGGATCGTGCCGTCGCGCTCGACGATCTGGGTCTCGCCGATCATCTGCGTGCTCCACCCGAGTCCCGGAACGAGCGGGGTGTCGAAGGCGATGTCGCCGACGTGGGACGGCATCGCGACCGGCGCGCCGAGCAGCCGCGCAACCTGGCGCGGCAGCTCGCGGGCGTGCTGGCGCTGGAGATCGTGCTCACGGTGCATCCAGGGGCCGAGCGGACCCCAACCCTCGACCGGATAGGAGGGCCAGCACATCCCGCCGAGCAACAGCTGGACCTCGCCGCGCATCCGCCGCGCCGTTCGGAAACGTGCCCATTCCCAGCCGCAGGCGACTCCGATCGGCGCCCCGTCGAGGGCAGCGATGCGGGTGCGGCCGGGGTCGTCACCGCCGCGGTAGTAGTTGTGCTCCCACATCGTCGGGATATCCTTGTCGTGAAGGTGGGTGCGTCCGTCGGGCTCGGCGAGCACGTAGGTCCCGTAGACATCGCCGCCGCGGCGGGCGAGGAAGCCCCCTCCGATCACGACGTCGAGCTCGCGCGCGAGGCCGCGGTAGAGCTGCATCGGCGCGCCATCGACCGGTCGCGCCGCCGAGCGCATCTGCTTGGAGTAGACATTCGGGCAAGAGGCCGCTTCGGGCAGGGTAACGAGGTGCGGACTGTGCTCGCGAACAGCGTCGCGGATCAGATCCTCGACGCGCGCGAGATTGTCCTCGACGGCACCAAGCCTAAGCGCGGGCTGGACAGCCGCAATTCGTACCGAGGTGCTCAAGCCGCCACCGCTTCGGCCTCGGGTCGGGCTGGCTCGGGGCCGGCGTTCCGAGGCGCCTTCGGCGGATGCGGATGCGGGTGATCGGAGCCCGGCACCAGGCGGGTCGAGCGGAACCGCCCGGCGAGCGCCTCGGTGCGGATCCCGATGTGCGTCCTCAGTTGCGGCAGCGCGTCGGCGACCAGTCGCGTCGGCGGGCCGTGCGAGCCGCGACCGATCGCTGCGAGCAGTCCGCGCTGCATGCGCGGCAGCGTCACGACCTGGGGCAGACTGCGCGCGCGCCCGAACAAATCACTGACGTCGGGTAGCTGATCGCGCGAGGTGCGGCGCAGCACCTCGACCAGCACGGGCGGCACCTTCTCGACCTCGGTGTCGATGTTGCCGAAGTGGTAGGCCGAGAGGCATTCGCGGTCCCGTTCGGCCTCCCAGCGACGGAGGGCCGCGTCGGTTTCCGGGTGGTCCTGCAGACGGTCGGAGACCGCCTCGGCGAGCTCGCGTCCGGTCCACAGCGCGTCGCGCTGGCCCTGGCCGATGACCGGATCCTTGAAGTGGCCGGCGTCCCCGAGCAGTGCCCAGCCCGGCCCGCTCGAGGCTCGGAAGAAGGCGGTCGTGTCACCGGTGGAGCGGAGCTTGCTCGGATTGCCTGCGCCCGCAAGTCGCTCGGCCATTCTCGGGTGCTGGGCGAGCTTGCGCTCCCAGTAGCCCTCGGCGTCGCCGCGCGCCTCGGAAGCCTCCTCGGCGGCGCCCATGAAAAGCGCGAGGATCCGTCCTCGCGGGGCCGACGGGAACGCCATTGCGAACGAGTCGCCGTCGCGCCACTGGTAGATCGTTTGTCCGGCGACCGTCTCGAACAGCGGATCGTCGAGGTATCGGAACACGAGGCCCCGTCCGTTGCGCGAGGCTCGGTAAGGCTCGAACGCGCCCACTTCGGAGGCCGTGGTCGAGCGGCGTCCGTCGGCGCCGATCACGAGGTCGGCCTGCACGTCGCGCACGTCACCATCGGGGTCGCGATAGCTCACACCGCACGCACGACCGGCTCGCCAGCGAACCGAGAGCACCGAGCACTTCTCGCGCACCTCCGCACCCGCGGCGCGCGCCGCGCGGACGAGCTCGACGTCCTGCATCGTCCGCGGCACACACATGCAGTAGTCGATCTCCCCGGACTTGCGCCAGCGCTCGCGGACGTGCACCCCGTCGGGCATCCCGAGCTCGACCCAGGGCGACTTCGTCGGATCGTTGGCGAGGATGCCCTCGAGCGCCCCCATGCGCCGCAGCTCCTCGACGCCGGCCGGGAACAGCAGGTGCGTCGAGAGCTGGTCGGAGGGAAAGGTCATCTTGTCGAGCACGAGCACGCGCCTACCGGCCTTGGCCAGATGCGCTGCCGCGCACGCGCCCGCGAGGCGCCCGCCGACCACGACGACTTCGCAACGCTCCACGACGACCTCCTCCGAACTGGGTGGATCCCTTAGGTTCCATCCTCCCTCGATTTGACGAGATGTCAACCAAAGGAGACGAGCGACGTGCCAAGCGAGCCGACCACACGCCTCCGCCACGTCGATCCGGCGCGCCGCCGCGGGCGCGTCTACCGAGGCTACGCCGCATTCGCCGCAGGCCCCGTCGGACGGGCGTTCTCGACCAAGGTCGCATGGAAGCTCGACCCTCATCTGCTGAAGCTGACGCGTGGACGGTTCGGCATGGCCTTTCCGCTCCCGACCGCGCTGCTGGAGACCCGTGGAGCGCGCAGCGGAGCGCCGCGAACCAACGCGCTGATCTACTTCCACGACGGCGCGAAGGTCACCATCATCGCCTCGAAGCTCGGCCTCGACCACCATCCCGCCTGGTACCACAACCTGCGCAAGAATCCCGACGTCGCCTTCGGCGGCATCCCCATGCGAGCTGAGGTCGTCGAGGATCGGACCGAGCGCCATCGCCTCTGGGCTCTCGCCGACCGCGTCTACCCACCGTATGAGGCCTACCGTCGCGACGCCGCGCTGGCCGACCGGGAGATCCCGATCGTCCAACTGACCGAGCGCTAGGATTGGCTCGATGGGTCTCCTCGGCACGATCAAGATGTACGCGCAGCGCTCCCGACAGCACGAGCAGCCGACCGATCTCTATAGCCACAAGGTCGAGCTGCTCGAAGGGGGTTCGCTCGATCTCGACAGCCTCCGCGGGAACCCGACGCTAATCGTCAACACCGCGAGCGAGTGCGGGTTCACCCCCCAGTTCGAGGGTCTGCAGGAGCTCTACGAGCGCTACAGCGACCGCGGTCTGCAGGTGCTCGGCTGCCCGTCGGCCGACTTCATGGACCAGGAGCACGACGACGCGACCGAGACCGCCGACGTTTGCCGGCGCAACTACGGCGTCACGTTCCCGATGGCCGGGAAGATGTCCGTTCGCTCAGAGCCCCATCCGCTCTGGGACGACCTCGCCCGTCAGCCGGGCTCCAAGCCGCCGGTCTGGAACTTCTCCAAGTACCTCGTCGATGGCGAGGGACACCTTCTCGCGCGCTGGCCGACCAAGGTCAAGCCCGACGACCCCACGCTGGTCGGCGCTATCGAGCAGGCGCTCGAGCGCCCTCGATGAACAGCTCCAGCCGCTCGTCGTAGAAAGCGACCAAGCCGGCGATCGGCAACAGCTGCCGGGTCGGGAAGTCGTAGCTCCAGGCCAGGTCCGAGTGCAGGCCGTTCGGCGTCTGGACCGACCAGTAGCCGCTCGTCGTGCCTTTGTACGGACATGCCGTCACCGTCCGGCTCGGGCGCAGGTGGCCGAAATCGACTGACCCGCGGTCGAGGTAGTAGCGCGGCGGAAGGCCTGTCTCGAACACGATCACCGGCGCCGAGGACTCCGCCAGCACGAGGCCGTCGAGCTCGATGCGGACCTGACGCGTCGAGCGGAGCGCATCGACCCGCGTGTAAGGGTCGCGCGGGTGGACGTACACCTGCTCGTCCTCTTCGAACCACGCATCGAGCGCCGACCACTCGACCCGCAAGTAGCCCTCTCTTTCGTGCGGCCGCGCGGCCCCCGACGGCAACGCTCCGACGTCCGTGTCGGCCGCAGGGATCAGGTACTGCGGATAGCGGGAGTGCTCCCAGACATACAGAGCGTCGATCGTGTCGAGCACCCACCGACCGGCCTGCATCGCGCGGATCCTGCGCGGAACCGGCGCGACCAAGCCGGCTGTCGCAAGCGACTCCGGATACCGCGGAGCCGAACCTCCCAGTTGGGAGGTCGTCAAGCCTTGCCTTCAGCCTCGTACTCGCGAAGGAATCCCTCGAACAGCCGGCGGTGGCCTTCCTCGTCGCGCAGAATCGTGATCACCATGTCCTCTGTGACCGGATCGGTGTCGGAGCAGAACTCGATGACCTCGTTGTAGAACTGGATCGCGCCCGACTCGGCCTCGATCACGCCCTTGATGACGTGGGTGATGTCGGTCTGCTCACCAGGGGGCTGAAGGTAGCTCTGCTCTGACTTGAACTCCGCCGAGCCGGGAACGACGCCGTAGAGTTCCTTGATCCGCGCGGCGAACTGCTGCGCGTGTCCGAGCTCCTCCTGGATGTCCTTCTCGAGGCTGTTCGTGATCTCTTGGGCGCGGATCCCGTCCGGGTTGGTCGAGTTCGTGATGTAGCTCATCACCGTCTCGATCTCCATCCAGTAGGCCTTCTTGAGCATCTCAACGACCTGCTCGCGCTCCGCCTTCATGTCCTCGCTGAGGATTCCTCGGTCGGTCATTCCCGCCTCCGTATCTAGGTTCTGTTCGCTTTATCGGTCCTACCCGAAGGGCCGCTTCTGTATGTATTAGACGGGTGAGCGAACTAGGACCGATCGACGTTGAGG
>JACCVG010000013.1 GCA_013698335.1 Thermoleophilaceae bacterium | reverse complement strand
GGCTCGCTCGTCGTCTCTGGCTCGCTCGTCTCGCGCTGGTCCTGTCCGCTGAGGTCCGAGTCCGGATCGACAGCCGCAGCGTTCTGATGATGCTCGCGCGCGAGAACACCCTCTTGGTCGGCCACCTGCGCGCGCTCTTGCGCCCCGGCGCTCTCGCGACGAGCGATCGCCGCCTGCTCTTCGGCCTCGGCCTCGGCTTGCTTGGCGCGCGCCGCTCGCTGGTCGGCGTCGGCTCGGGCCCGCTCGGCGCTGAGGTCGTGGGATTCTGCGGTCTGGCGGAGCTCGCTCGCCTCGGTCCGGCGGCTCTCGAGACGCCGCTCTCGACCGCTGCGCGCGGCTACGACGGCGACTCCGATCACTGCGAGAACGGCGACTACGACGATGATGATCGTGGTTGTATCCATGAAGACGTTGTACCCCGGCAGTCGAACCGGTAATCCGATACCTTCGGCCAGTGAGCGACAGCGTGGTCCTGACCGAGCGCCGCGACGGCGTCCTGATCATCACCCTCAACCGCCCGGCGGCGCGCAACGCGGTCAACGGTGGCCTGGCGGCCGGGCTCGCGGCGGCGCTCGAGGAACTCGACGCCGATGGAGAGCTGAGCATTGGTGTTCTGACCGGCGCCGCCCAGACGTTCTGCGCCGGGATGGACTTGAAAGCCTTCGTGACCGGCGAGTCCCCGTACATCGAAGGACGCGGGTTCGCCGGCATCACGCTGCGCTCGGCCGACAAGCCGTTGATCGCCGCCGTCGAGGGCTACGCGCTCGCCGGGGGCTTCGAGGTCGCGCTCAGCTGCGACCTGATCGTCGCTTCGCGTGAGGCGAAGTTCGGGGTCCCGGAGGTCAAGCGATCGTTGGTCGCCGCGGCGGGCGCACTGATCCGGCTGCCCAAGCGGATCCCCTACCACGTGGCGATGGAGCTCGCCCTGACCGGCGACCCGATCGACGCCGCCCGTGCGTACGAGCTCGGGGTCGTCAATCGCGTCGTCGAGGCGGGCACCGCGCTCGACGAGGCGCTCGTCCTCGCGGCGTCGATCGCCGGCAACGCGCCACTCGCGCTGGCCGCTTCCAAACAGATCGTCGCGCAGACGCTCGATTGGACCGAGGCCGAGGCGTGGGAGCGCCAAGGCGAAATCGCCGGCCCGGTGTTCGGTTCTGAAGACGCGCGCGAAGGAGCGGTCGCCTTCGCCGAGAAGCGACCTCCCGTCTGGAAGGGTCGCTGAGCTCCGACCGATCGACTGTGGCAGGCTGATCGCCGTGGAAGCCGCCATCCAGTTGCGCGGAGTCGAGAAGCGCTTCGGCGAGATAGTGGCCGTCGACGGGCTCGACCTCGATGTCCCGCCCGGCATCTGCCTCGGCCTGCTCGGACCCAACGGCGCCGGGAAGTCGACCACGATGCGCCTCCTCACCGGCCAAGCGATCGCGGACGCCGGCGAGCTGACCGTCCTCGGCCATCAGCTGCCTGGAGACTCCAAGGCCGCGCGGGCGAAGATGGGGGTCGTTCCGCAGCTCGACAACCTCGACGTGGACGTCACGGTCGAGGACAACCTGCGCGTCTTCGCTCGCCTCTACCGTGTCAAGGACATCGGCCCGGCCGTGGACCGCGCCCTTGACCTCGCCCGGCTCCAGGATCGGCGCAAGGACGCCGTCGACGAACTCTCAGGCGGCATGCGACGGCGACTGCTGCTGGCCCGCGGTTTGATCCACCAGCCGCCGCTGCTGCTGCTCGATGAGCCGACCGTCGGGCTCGATCCGCAGATCCGCACCGAACTCTGGACGCTGATCGACGGGCTGCGCAGCGAAGGGGTGACGATCCTGATGTCGACCCACTACATCGAGGAGGCCCAACGGCTCGCCGACGAGGTCGCAGTGATGACCAAGGGCAAGATCATCGCCCGCGGTCGGCCCAACGAGCTGATCGCCGAGCACGCCGGCCGCGAGACAGCCGAACTCTACGGCCCGCCCGAGTTCCTGCGCGACGCACGCCTGCGCGCCGAGGGCGAGGGTCTCAAGGTGCGGCCGGCCGGCCCCGCGATCGCGATCGTCGGCTCCGAGAACGCCGGCAACGGCGCGGTGCCCGACGAGGCAATCCGCCGCGCGGCCTCACTCGAGGACGTCTTCGTCCTGCTGACCGGCGAAGAGGCCGAGTAGTGCGCCGCCTGGACCCCGCCGCAATCGGGGGCATCATGAGCCGCGAGGTCGCAAACTTCCGGACCTTCTGGAAGGCGACGACCTTCTCGAGCGTGCTCGAGCCGACGGTCTACCTGCTGGCCTTCGGCCTGGGGCTCGGAGCGACGCTGATCGATCGTGTCGACGGTTTGTCCTATGTCGAGTTCGTCGGGACCGGCATGGTCGCGACCGCGGTGATCTTCTCGAGCGCGCTGCCGGCGATGTTCGGCACGTTCGTCAAGCACCGCTTCCAGCGGACCTACGACGCGATCCTCGCCGCGCCCGTCGACGTGGAGGAGCTCGTCACGGCAGAGATGCTCTGGATCGGGTTGCGCGCCGGGGTCTACGGCTGCTTTCCGCTCCTGGTCTCGATGCTCTTCGGGCTCGACCCGGCCTTCGGCATGCTGCTCGTGCCGATCTTCTGCTTCTTCACCGCGCTGGGGTTCGCGGCCTTCGGGATCGCCGTCGCCGCATCGGTGGCCAAGATCGATCAGTTCAACTACGTGACGACGCTCGTCATCACCCCGCTGTTCCTGGTCGCGGGCACGTTCTTCCCGATCAGCGGACTCCCGGAAGCCGTCCAGGCCGTCGCGCAGCTGAACCCCTTGCACCACCTCGTCGAGCTCGTTCGCCACTCCGCGTTCGGATTCGTCGCGACCGACCTGATCCGGTTCGCGGTGCTGGTCGCGTTCGCCGTCGTGCTCTGGAGGGTGGCCGTCCGCCGGATGAGCGCACGCCTGATCGACTGACATCGACCTCTAACGGGTAGAGCCCCGTCATGAACGACAACAAACAGCCGGAATCGGCGGAGGGCGAGCAGGCCGCGGAGCTCTCGGAAGAGATGCCAGAAGAAGTCAGTGGCGAGGGTGCAACGCCCCTCGGCAGCAGCGATCAGTACTCCTCCGCGCCGGGTCCACACGGCCTCGGCCCGATTACCGATGACCCAGATAGCGATGACGAGTCACCGGGACTCGCACCGCTCGAGGAGGAAGACGAATGAGCGAGTCGAGAGAACATCTCCATATATATCTCCAAGACCACGCCGCCGGCTCGCAGGTCGGCATGGCCATGGTCGAGCGTGCGGCGGAGAACAACGAGGGCAGCGAGCTCGGCGCGTTCCTGGAGCAACTCACACGCGAGATCGCCGCCGACCAACAGGCGCTGCACTCGATCATGGACGCCGTCGGCGCGTCACGCAGCCAGCTCAAGGAGGTCGTCGCCAACATCGGCGAGAAGGCCGGCCGTCTGAAGCCGAACAACCAGCTGACCGGCTACTCGCCGCTCAGCCGCGTGGTCGAGCTCGAGGGGTTGTTGCTCGGGGTGTCGGGCAAGCGGGCGCTCTGGGAGGCACTCGATGCTGTGTCCGCGTCCTATCCGGAGCTGGACGCCGCGGAGATCCGCAGGCTGCACGAGCGTGCCGAAGCGCAGGTCGAGGGACTGCGGATCCACCGGTTGCAGGCCGTGACCGTCGCGATGGAGACGGAGCGCGCCGTCCCCTGACAGTCAGGGTCGTTTTGTAGTGCTTCTCGCCGAGTCGGTCGTCCGGCTTGCGATCAGCTACGCCACGCTGCCGAAGGGGCCGGCGACCATGACTGCGGCCTCCGTGGCGCGACTACTCGGGCCGTATCTAGAGCGAGCGGTTGGGCCAGACCCGAGCCCGTAGCCGCGCGAAGAAGCCCGGGCGCGGCTCTGGTTCCTCGAGTGTCGCCGTCGCCCGGCGCACGATCCGGTCGTGCATCGTGCGTGCGGCGTTGAGCAGTTCGTCGCGGATCTCCTCCAGCTCGGCCGTGCGCAACATCGTCGGGCCGCGCAACGGGCTCGCGATCACCGGGTCATAAGGCGAATTCGCAGCCACGAGCCCGGAGAGCTCGCGCTCGAGTTGGGCGATCTGACGCAAGAGTTCGCGGCGCATCGGCCCCTCGTCGACTGAGATCAGGTCCGGTGGCGAGGGCGGAAGCGCGCCGCCTGAGGACGGTGGGATCTTGATCTTCACGCCTGACACCTCGCCAATCCTACTCTCCGATTTCGATCAGGGCAAACCTCGTTCAGGACCCCCGCGCGACCTTGCGCTGGTCGAAGATCGACCTCATGCTGAGTGCGATCAGCGCAAAGGCGAAGACGTCGATCGCGGCGACCGCCGCAACGGGAAGGCGCAAGACGTAGACAACGATCGTGTGGATCCCGGCCGTCAGGAGCAGCGCGAGAACGAGGCTGTGTGAACGAAAGCCGCTGAAGTGCTCGCGGACCGTGAACTCGAGCACCGCGAGCAAGCAGAGGCCGATGCCGATGACGATGCCGCCCTCGCCCTCGGCCGGTCCTCTGAACAGGCTGATCACCAACACGATCGCGCCGACGACGACGACGATCTCCGAGATCGGCGCCGAACCCCAGAGCGGCTGGGGCCGATCGTCGAGAAGCTTGGTCAACGGCCTGCGCCGCCGCGCGGGCCCCTTCTCCTCGATCCCCTCGCGATAAGCCTCACGGGCGGCGCCGAGGAACGTCCGCCGTGGCGGATCGGCCGATGTCGGCGGCGGCTCGGGGCGCGGATCCGCCGCAGCGGGGGGAGCCTGGGAGCGAGCGCGAGCTCGCGAGCGCTTCTGCCGCTTGGTCGCCACGGCTCGGGATGTTAGTTCGCGCTAGCGTCTCGGCGATGAAGCCGAACTGGACGAGGATCGCTCTGCTCGGCGGGGCGGCACTACTCGCCTTGACGCTGTTCCTGCCCTGGTTCAGCGCCAGCCGCGGAGGCGAGCCGTTCACGGGCGGCGGCACGGGCATCACGTGGGGTCCGCCAATACTGGTCGCGTTGCTGATCGGTCTGTTGCTCGCGAACATCCTCGTCGCGCTGCTCGTCGCGCTGTTTCGGACCAAGCCTGTGGCAGAGGGTCAGGCCCGCACCCCGCTGAACACAGTCGCCCTCGGCGTCGCCGTGGCGACGATCGTGTTCGTCGGCTTCAGGATCGGCGTGCCCCCCGGCTACCAGATCGGCCTCGCCACGGCCGAGGTCAGCGCCGCCATCGGGCCTTGGCTGGCGGCGCTGGCGTGTTTGTCGGTCCTGCGGGGCCAGTGGCTGGCCGCAGGACTAGCCGACGGCTGAGCGGCGTCTGGCTTTGCCCCTCGACCGCTCGCGTGCATAGCACGCGTCGCGGCCTCGCTCCGCGCCGGTCTCGCTCATCCGCCAGCTATCAAGCGGGCGCCTTCTCCACCAGAACCCGGCCTTCGAGCTTGTCCTCGGCGAGCGCTCCGCGCAGGACCTTCTTGTCGAACTTGCCGGTGCCGGTCTTCGGGATCTCGGCGATGTAGGCGAACTCGTCGGGGACCATCCACTTGGCGACGCGCTCGGAGAGGAAGGCGTGCAGCTCCTCGGCGGGCGGGGCGTCCTCTTCGGTGACCACGCACGCCAGCGGTCGCTCGCTCCAGCGCTCATCGGGCTTGGCGATCACCGCGGCCTCACGGACCCCCGGGTGCGCCATCAGCTCGTTTTCGAGCTCGACCGACGAGATCCACTCACCGCCCGACTTGATAACGTCCTTGGAGCGATCCGAGATGCGGATGTAGCCGCGGTTGTCGATGCAGGCGACATCGCCCGTTCGCAGCCAGTCGCCGTCAAACTTCTCGGCGCTGTCGGGATCGTTGTAGTACTGCTTGACGACCCACGGGCCGCGCACCTGGAGCTCGCCGGTCGACTCGCCGTCCCATGGCTGAACCGTCCCGTCCTCGGCGACGATCCGCGCTTCGACGAACGGCGCGATCTGACCGGCTGTCGCGCGGAAGGCCCAGGCCTCGTCGCCGACCAGGTCGAGCGGCGGATGGGCGACCGAGCCGAGCGGACTCATCTCGGTCATCCCCCAGGCCTGGATGATTTTCACCCCGTGGCGCTCCTCGAACCCTTTCATCAGCGAAAGGGGGACCGCCGAGCCTCCGCAGGGCACGAGCCGCAGGCTCGACATGTCGGGCTTGTGCTCATCGGCATAGCGCAGGAGGTCAAGCCAGATCGTCGGCACCGCGCCGGCGATCGTCGGCTTCTCTTCCTCGATCAGCTTCGCGAGCGGCTCCGCCTGCAGGAACGGGCCGGGCATGATCATGTCGGCGCCGGTCATCGCGCAGCAGTAGGGCAGCCCCCACGCGTTGGCGTGGAACATCGGCACCACCGGCAGCACACGGTCGGCGCGGCAGATACCGAACACATCGGTCGCGCACTCGGCGAGGGTGTGCGCCACCGTCGAGCGGTGTGAGTAGAGGACACCGCGCGGGTTGCCGGTCGTACCGCTCGTGTAACAGAGAGCCGCGGCCGTGCGCTCGTCGAGCTCGGGGTAGTCGTAGGGCTCGCTCGACGCCTCGGCGATCAGGTCCTCGTAGCGCAAGACGTTCGGGAGCGATCCGCTGTCACCGTCGCCGATGACGATGAAGTTGCGCACGCCCTCGAAGGTGTCCGCGGCCTTCTCGATCAGAGGTACGAGCGAGTCGTCGACAAAGATGATCTGGTCCTCGGCGTGGTTGACGATGTAGGTCAGCTGGTCCGGGAACAGGCGCAGGTTGAGGGTGTGCAGAACGGCACCCATGCAAGGCAGGGCCATGTAGATCTCGAGATGGTGCTGGGAGTTCCAGCAGAAGCTCGCGACCCGGTCGCCCTGCTTGACGCCCAGCCCGTCGAGCGCGTGACACAGACGATCGACGCGGGCGCCGACCTCCGCGTAGGTGGCTCGGGTCTTGCCCTCCTTGGTCAGCGTCACGACCTCCGAATCGCCGTTGATCGTGCGCATCCGATCGAGGATCGGCCGCAGTGTCAGCTGGAAGTCGTCCTGCATGAGGCCCTCGAGCATCTCTCTCCTCCTAAGTCGCGGGGGGCAGATGCTTGCACGTTGCCCATCGCCCGACATCCCCCGTAAGGGCTATCTCTGCACCACCATCGGCAGTAAGCTGGCCGCCCGTGGCAGAACACCCGACATCCGTGACCGAGCGCGGGCACAGCCTGCTCGCCGGCGTCCAACAGGGCCTCAGCCACCTGCGCGGGGTGGGGTCGCTGACCCGGCTGCTCGAGAAGGCGGCCCAGGAGCTCGGTCAGACCGTCGGGTTCGACCGCGTTATCATCTCGCGTGTCGTCGACTCCTATCTGGTCGCCGAGTGCGTCTGGTTCCGCGATCACGCCGAGGAAGCGAAGACGCTGCTCGACGCCTGGCAGAGCAGCCCGCCCGAGCTGACTCACCTGCTGCTCGAGACCGAGCTCGTACGCCGGCGCTCGGCAGCGCTGGTGACCGATCCCATCAATGACCGGCGGACCTACAAACCGCTGATGCAGGCAACGGCGACAACCTCTTACGTCGCCGCGCCGATCGCGCCCGAAGGCCGGGTGATCGGGTTCGTGCACGCCGACCAGCACTACAAGGGGGCGGCCGTCGACCTGCTCGACCGTGACGCGCTGTGGACCTTCACCGAGGGGCTCGGCTACGCGATCGAGCGGACCGTCCTGACCGAGCGGCTGCGCGCCCAGCGGGACGGCGTCCGCCAGATGGTCGTCTCGGTCGACGCACTCACCTCCGAGCTGTTCGCGGCCGACGTCGACATGGTCGAGGGCGGCCAGGAGACTCGGGAGATCGGCCACGCGGCCGTCTCGATGGTGATCGCCCCCGAGTCCAGAATCCGCTCGCTGCTCACCCCACGCGAGCTCGAGGTGCTCGGCCTGATGGCCGAGGGCTCGACCAACGGCGACATCGCCAACCGACTGGTGATCTCCGAAGGCACGGTCAAGTCGCACGTCAAGCACATCCTGCGCAAGCTCCGGGCCGCCAACCGCGCCGAGGCGGTTTCCCGCTTCATGCGGCTATCGCAAGTCGGCCCGGCCTAGCGCTGGAAGAGGTCTCGAAATCGTCCATATTCCGCCAGGGGGCGGAACATCGGGACAATTCTCAAGACCTTGCGGACCGGGCCCTCGTAGGTGATCGTCCCGTTCGCGATCGCCAGGCCGAGGAAGGTCTTCCCGAGCCAGGTGTCGATGTGGTCCTCGACGGCGGCGAAGGTCTGCACCTCGGCCTTCGGCTCGGCCGCGCGCGAGAACTCGATCGGGAAGCGGTCCAGGTACATGGTGAATGCCTGATCGACATCGGTCAGGTGTGTGGTCCAAACCGTGTCGGCGACGGTCAGCCGTCGAGACAGCCGTTCATTCTCCTCGCACGCCCGCTCGAGGAACTCCTCGAGCACATCCATCAACTTCGCGGCACGTTCAGAGGCGCCAGCCGTCGGCGCCGGGTCGGCGCTCACTTCGCCGGCGTCGAGAGCAGGATGTCGAATATGTGGCCGTCCTTGTCCTGGGTGAGGTCCACGTGCACGTGCTTGACCTCGGTGTACTCGTTGAGTGCGTCGGGGCCGAGCTCGCGGCCGACGCCGCTCTGCTTGTAGCCCCCGAACGGCAGCGCCGGATCGACCTGGTGCCAGTTGTTGATCCAGACCGTCCCCGCGCGCATCTGCGCCGCAATTTCGAGCGCGCGCTCGTAGTCACCGCTCCAGATTCCGGCCGTCAAGCCGTAGTCGGAGTCATTGGCGATCTCGAGCGCCTCCTCGACCGTCTTGTAGGTGAGGACGACGAGCGCCGGCCCGAAGATCTCCTCGCGGGCGATCTGCATCTCGTTTGTCACGCCCGTGATGATCGTCGGCTCGATCCAGTGGCCCTCCGCGAACTCGGGTCCCTCGGGGACGCCGCCGCCGAGCGCGAAGGTCGCGCCATCGGCGCGCGCCTGCTCGAAGTAGCCGAGGATCCGCTCCTTCTGGCGTCCCGAGATGACGGGGCCCATGTCGGTGTCGTAGTCGTTCGGATCGCCGAGCTTGATCGTCGACGCGCGCTCGACAAGCCGCTCGACGACCTCGTCGTGCTGGTCCTCGGGGACCAGTAGGCGCGTGCCCGACTCGCAGATCTGCCCGCTGTAGAGCATGCAGCCGAACAGCGCTCCATCGACCGCGATGTCGAGGTCGGCGTCGTCAAGCAGGATCACCGGGGCCTTGCCGCCGAGCTCGAGCGAGCACTTCTTGACCGTGCCCGAAGCGAGACGCATGATCTCGCGCCCGACCGCGGTCGAGCCGGTGAAGGCGACCTTGTCGACGCCGGGGTGGGACGCGAGGCGAGCGCCGACCTCGGCGCCGTCACCGGTGACGACGTTCAGCACGCCGGCCGGGACTCCTTCCTCGTGCGCGACCTGCGCCAGGCGCAGCAGGGAGAGCGGGGTCTTCTCGTCGACCTTCACCACGACCGAGTTGCCGGCGGCGAGCGCGGGACCGATCTTCCAGATACCGAGCACGAGCGGGAAGTTCCAAGGCACGATCGCGGCGCAGACCCCCAGCGGCTCGCGTCGGATGCGGTTCATCGAAATTGTGGGATAAGCGGCGGTCGGGACGTCCTGCTCGAACTCGAAGGTCGCGGCCTGCTCGGCGAAATGGAGGAAGTGGGGAGCGGCGAGCCCGACGTGGAACCCAGTCGCCTGCCGCACGGTGGCGCCGTTGGGGCCGATCTCGGCCTCGATGAACTGCTCCATGTCGGCGCCAAGCCGGTCGGCGATCCGCTTCATGACCTGGGAGCGCTCGTCCTTAGGCATGCGGGCCCACTCGCCGCGATCGAACGCGCGGCGCGCGGCGTCGACCGCGAGGTCGGCGTGCTCGACGGTTCCTTTGGCCATCGTGCAGACGATCTGCTCTGTGGCGGGGCTGCGAATCTCGAAGACGTCTGAGCTATCGACGTCCTTGCCGTCGATGAACATCTGGTGGTGCTGGACGCTGACGGTGGCCACGCGATCTCCTCCTACATCGAAACTGGGAACCCGATACTCGCCACTGATCGTAAAGGGTGCCACCCCAGATGGGAGGATCATGCTCCCTCGACCAGCACGGGTCGATAGCAGGTTCCTACCCACGATGCGCGCGTGCTAGGCCCCACGGTCGTAACTCCGGAGGAGGCGGGCTTTGGTCGGCCCCGCGAGCTGCGCTCCGAGCGTCGCCGCGTCGTAGTAGGCGGCGATCACGGTCGGACGGCCCCCCACCCGACCGGCCCGGCGACGATCACGTGGCTCGTCAACCGCCGGCCGAGCACCTCCTGCACCGCGCGCGAGACCTCGATCAGCGCATCGAGGTCGACGCCGGTCCCGATGCCCATCTCGTGCAGCATGCTGATCAGGTCCTCGGTCGCGATGTTCCCGGTCGACCCCGGCGGGACCGGGCAGCCACCGAGCTCGCCGAAGCTCGATTCGAAGCTCCTCACCCCGGTCTCGAGCGCGGCGAGCACGTTCGCAAGCCCCTGCCCGCGCGTGTTGTGGAAGTGCGCCGTCAGCTCGAGGCCGGAAAGCTCGAAGGCCCGCCCGAAGAACTCGCGCACCTGGCGGGGGTTCGCCATTCCGGTCGTGTCGCCGAAGCCGAGTTCGTCGATCCCGGCCGCCTCGAGCCGCCCGCCGATCTCGAACACCTTGCCTGGGTCGACCGGCCCCTCGTAGGGACAGCCGAACGAGGTCGCGATCACGGCGCTGCAGCGCAACCCCTCGCCCTTGATCACCGGCACCATCCGCTCGAGCGCCTCGAGCGACTGCTCGATCGACCGGTTGACGTTCTTCTTGTTGTGGGTCTCCGAGGCGCTCAGGAAGATCGCGACGTCGTGAAAGCGATCCTTGTGCTCGAGCGCCGTCTGGAGGCCGCGCTCGTTCGGAACCAGCACGCTAAGCGCGACGCCATCGGGAACGTCGATCCCGTCGAGCACCGCGACCGCGTCATCGAGCTGGGGGATCACATCTGGCCGGACGAAGCTCGCGACCTCCATGTGCGCGAGCCCGGTGCGCGCGAGCCCGTCGATCAGCCGGATCTTGTCCGCGGTCGCGATCCGCTCCGGCTCGTTCTGAAAGCCGTCACGGGGGCCGACCTCGCGGACGCGAACCTGCTCGGGGTAGCCGCTCAACTGTCGAAGACGAGCACCGGCTTGATTACTTCACCGGAGTTGGCGGCCGCGATTGCCTCGTTGATCTGCTCGAACGGGAACGTCTTGGTCAGCTTCTCGAACGGGAACTTGCCGTCGCGATGGAGCTCGAGCATCCTCGGGATGAACTTCTGGGGATCGACGTCGCCCTCGATCACGCCCGACAGGTTGCGACCGACGAGCAGGTGACCCTGGTCGATCGTGATCTCGTGCTCGAGACCCTGGAAACCGACCGTCGCGCAATGGCCGGGGGTGCGGAGAACCTCCAGCGCCTGACGGATCACCGGCCCGAGGCCCACCGCGTCGAAGGAGTAGTGGACCCCGGGGGCGGCGTCGGCCATGATGTCCCAGACGAGATCGTGATGGTCGGTCGGGTTGAAGGTGTGGGTGGCGCCGAGCTCCCTGGCCATCTCGAGCCGGCCGGGATTGAGGTCAATCGCGATGATCGGGTCGCAGCCGATCGCCTTGGCTGCCATCAGCGCGGCGAGTCCGACGCCGCCGCAACCGAAGATCGCGATGCTCTCGCCGGCTTCGGGGTGGAGCACGTTGAGCACGCTGCCGGCGCCGGTCTGGAAGCCACAGCCGAGCGGTCCGAGCAGCTCGAGCGGAGCGTCGGTCTCGACCTTGACCGTGTTCTGGGCGCTCGCGATCGCGTAGGTCGCGAACGAGGACTGGCCGAACCAGTTGCCGTGGAGATCCTCCTCGCCCTGCTTCATCGTCGTCGTGCCATCCATGCGGCTGCCGAAATAGTTCATCGCCGGGAACAGTTCGCAGTAAGCCGGGCGGCCCTTCTCGCACCAGACGCACTCGCCGCAGTGGGCAAAGCTGAGCGCCACGGGGTCGCCGGGGGCCAGCCCCTCGACACCCTCGCCGACCGCTTCGACGACGCCGGAGCCCTCATGACCGAGAACGCTCGGGTACGGCAGCGGAATGACGCCCTCCTGGGCGGCGACATCCGTGTGACAGATCCCGACGCCGCGCATCTTGACGAGCACCTCGCCCGCCTCGGGCGCGTCGATCTCCATCTCCTCGAGGATTAGGTCGGTCTTCGGCTCCTTGAGCACTGCAGCGGTGGCTTTCATGGCCGGGACACTAGTCGCCAACTCCCCGCCGGAGAAAGCCGGTCCCCCCTTTTGGAGGCCGAAGTTACCCCGGCGGGGGGATTCCTCACCCCTACCCCGGGCCTTAGGATCAGGACATGAGCTATTTCTCCAATTCCGAAGAGTTGTACGAGTACCTGGGCGGCGTATTTCGCAAGGCCGCCGCGACCGAGGTCGGCCCGAAGCTGGCGACCGCGGACATCGACCTGCAGATCTACTACTCCGATCCGGACGCCCGCGTCCTGATCAAGATGCACGGCGACAACATCGAGGTCCTCGACGGTGAGGAGAACGAGGACGCCGACGTCAAGCTGTTCATGCCCGCCGACATCGGCGACAAGTACTGGCGCGGCGAGTACAACCTCGCTGTCGGGCTCGCCAAAGGCCACGTCAAGGCGAAGGGACCGGTCAACAAGATCCTCAAGCTCGTACCGCTGACCAAGCCCGTCTTCCCGATGTACCGGGAGATGGTCAAGAGCAAGGACGCCGCGGCGGCCTGACGGACACCGAGCGAGCAGACCTGCCGCCTGGCGCCCTCCCTCTATACGTCAGGCGGCAGCGGTCTGCCCGCTTCCCAGGCCGGTGGTCGCCCGCCGGGCCAGTAGCCGAACAGGATGATCGCGACGCTGCCGGCCCAACCGATCAGCACGCCGGTCCCGACCGCTGGAGCGATGATCGGGACGACCGCGGCGGCGATACCGAAGACCGCGACCGAGCGAGTCGTCAGGCCGGTGCGCATCAGCTCGTAGGCGAGCCACGCGACCCAGACCCCGACGACCCACGGGGCCGTCTCGGCTGCCGCCGAGGAGATGCGAAGCAGGCCCGACTCGGAGGTCAGCGCGAGTGCCGTCGCCTCGGTCTGATCGGTCGCGGCGAGGAACGCAGCGACGACCCCGCTCAAGGCGAGGAACGCGACGACCCCGCTCAGCGCTGCGAGTGCGGGAATGAGGACGCTGGCGCGGGCCAGCCAGCGCGACACCTCCGGACGCCGGGCGCGGCAGGCGCTCCACAGGAAGAGTCCGAACGGGATCAGCAGCAGGTAGGCGAGCGACTGGAACCCGTAGACCGCCGCCACAGTCTCGCGCGATCCCTGGAACTGCCGCAGCCCCTCGAGCACATCGGCGCCCCCTTCGAGATCGATGGCTGCCCCCTCGACCAGCGAGCGGGCAGCGGTCAGCGAAGCGATGATCGAGACCACCGCGAGCGTGCCCGCGACACCCGCGAGGCGCGCTCGGCGACCCTCGGTGACGAGTTGCTCGGACGACATCAGCGGCTCCTCACCCTTGCGGGCGCGCGAGTAGCCGTTCGGCGACGGGCGTCCCTCACGCTCCCGTTGGCGGCCCTTGCGACTCATTTCCTCGGTGTCTCCTTGGTGTAGCGCGGGTCGATGTCCGGCAGGACCGCCCGACCCGCGGCCCACGCTGGTGGACGACCACCGGCCCACAGGCCGAGCACGATCAGCGATACCGAAGCTATCCAGATCGTGGCCAGGATCACGCCGGGGAGCGGGAAGACGATCAATGGGATCGCCGTCACGAGGCCGAGCAGCCCGATGAAGCGCGGGAGCAAGCCGGCTTCCATCGCCTCGTAGGAGCCCCATGCGACCCAGAGCGCGAGCGGGATCGCCGCGAACCGCTCGAGTGCCGCGGCGATCCGGAACGCTTCGGCCTCACCGAACTCGACTGCCCGCGGCCAAGTCTGCGGTCCCGAAGCCAGGAAGGCGTTGGTCAAATCGGTGTAGGCGAAGTGGGCCACCAGGCTGGGTAGTCCGAAGAAGATCGCGCCGATGACCGCGAGTCCGGCCACTGCGGTCGGAACAGGTCGGCGGCGGCGGCTCGCGTCCCAGAGGAAGAGGGCGAGCGGGATGACGAACAGCATCGCGACGACCCTCAGCAGGTTCGCGAGCAACCAGGTGTCTCCGGTCGCGACGTACTCCTCGTACTCGGTAGGGAGCACGGCCTGGTTGGGCTCGATGACCGAAAGCAGAGCGGTCGCAGAGACGTCCTCGGCTCCCGGGGGCTGATGCTCCCTGACGGCTCCGGCGCCCGACTCCTCGATCGTAAGGTGGCGCTCAGAACCGACGAGCCGAATCGTCCCGCTGTCGAGGTCGAGGTCGATCCCGAAGACGCCGTCGGGCGCGAGACCCTCCGTGACCGGCTGACCATCCGCACGCGGGTCAGTCGCTGCACCGTCAGAGGTGTCGACGCGGTGAATGCGGCCGTCCCCGGCCTCGTCGACGCCGAAGGCGAGCAGCGCGGAACCGTCATCGCCACCCGCGATCGCGACGAGGCGCTCACCCTCTCCCAAGCCGCTGACGGCGATCGGTTCGCCGACGGTCCCCTGCGGGAAGGACACGCCCAGGATGCGGTTGTCGCGGTCGAGCAGGAACCCCTTTGCGGGAGGCGGTCGGGTCGCTTCCGGATCGTCGTCGGTCGCCGTCGGGCGCGCGGTCTGCTCGAGCGCAAGTCCCTCGACACCGCCCTCGACCGCGAGCGGGACCGACTCACCGAGCGAGCCGTCGCTCAGGATCAGCGGACGAGCTTCGGCGCCGGTCACGAGCCACGCCGTCCGCGCGCCCGTCGAGGACACGTCGAACCCGTTGACCTCGTTCACCTCCTCGGTCAGCGGAACGATCTCCGTGGTGGCGCCGAGGTCGGCGCTCGGCCGGCCGTTGACCCCGCCGATACGCAGCAGGCTGTCGCTCGCGGTGTCGATCGTGAACTGGGATTGGCGCTTTGCGACCTCGATCGGCGTGCGCGGCGCCTGTCCTCCCCCAGAACCGGCTTCGGCCGAGACGCCAATTACCCCGAAGAGGCAGGCTGGCACGAGCAGGCCACAGATCGCCGCCGGGATCGACAGCCGTCGCTCGCGCCGCAGTTCCTCGCCGGTCATCTGCATCTCCTTGACCTCGGTCACGCCCGAACCCCGGCTCGGCGGGTGTCCAGCCGTTCGGCGAGCAAAGGCACGACGAGCACGGCAGCCGCCAGGCAGAGTGCGAGCTCCAGGGCTACGAGCAGGCCGAACTGACGGAGCAGGTCGAGCCGGCTGACCACCAGCACCAGGAACCCGAGTGCGACCGTCCCGGCCGAGACGGCGACCGCCGTGCCGACGCGCTCATAGGTCTCGACATAGGCCTGCGCGGGCGAACGGCCCGCCTCGCGGGCCTCTCGGTAGCGCGCCTCGAGCAGCAGGCCGAACTCCACGCCGACCGCCAGGACGAGCGGCTCGAGCCCGGCGCTCAACGGAGAGAGGCGGATGTCGAGGGCCACGATCGCGAGCGAGCTTATCCCAGCCGCGAGCAGCGCCGGAAGCAGCGGCAGAAGAGCGCGTTCGAGGTTACGACGGGCCGCCAGCAGGATCAGAAAGACGACCCCGAAAGCGGCGAGCAACAACGCCGGGCGCTGGGCCTCCAGCTCGCGCACGCTGTCGGCCGCGACCGCGATCAGCCCCGCCGGCGTCGCCTCAATTCCCGCGGGAGCGCCTGCCAGGAGTGGCTCGATCCGCGAGAGTAGCTCCGCTTGCTCGGAAACGGGCGCGAGCGGCACGCCAAAGCTCAGCTCGGCACGATCACGGTCGCCGGTCAGGACACCGGAGAGGAAGTACTCGGGGACGATCTCGAGCAGCGAGTCGATCTCCTCCTGCCGGGGGGCGGTCTGGAGGCCGGTCAGTAGCAACTCGCCGAGGTTCGGGCCCGGGCGCAAGCCGTTGTCCAGCGCCAGGACCTCTCCCTGGATCTCGACCATCCAGGTCAGCGCCTCGGGCGAGGTGACATCGCCGGTGATCGCGATCCGCAGCTGGCCGGAGGTGCCGAGCTCGCGCTGGAGCGACTCAACGCGCTCGAGCTCGGACAGACCCGAGGGAGCGAGCTCAGCGAGGTCCGATTGAACCTCGGTCAGGCCGCTGAGCGCGATCCCGGCGACGGCGACGACCCCCGCCAGGACGAGGACTCGGGTGCGTCCGGCCACACGGATCAGAGCGGGCGGGAGCGCCAGGACCGGCGGCCGCACCGCACTGCCGCTCCCCGCGGCCAGCAGCGGCGGCCCGAACAGCAGAACGATCGCGACACTCAGCAGCGCACCGACGGCGAGCGTCTGGCCGAGGCGATCGACGAGCGGCACCGGGCTCAGCGTCAGGACCATGAACCCGACCGCCATTGCCAGAGTGGCAAGGCCGAGCACAGGGGCCAAGGCGGCACTCGCCGCTCGAGCGGCCTCGCGCGGCGAGGCTCCGTCTTCGCGACCGGCCGAGAACCGCACCTGGAGCTGGACGGCGAAGTCGACCGCCAGGCCGAGCACGACCGGCAGAGCCGCGACGGTCGCCGGGCTGAGCCCGAGCCCGAGCGGCCAGCCGATCCCGACCGTGGCGAGCGCGGCGCCTGCGGCGAGCAGCAGTGAGCGCAGAGCCTGGCGGCTGCGCAGCGCCCCGAGCAGGGCCAGCGCCATCACGGTCAGGACGATCGGCGCAAGCCGCAGCAGCTCGGCGCTCACCTCGCCGCTGACCGCCGCCGCGACCAGTGGCGCACCGGCGACACTCAGCTCGATACCGGGCAAGCGCGTGTCGGCCACGACCTCGTCGATCTCGTCGCCGAGCGTGCGCAGCTGCTCATCGGTGAGGCTGTTCTCCGGCCGCACCAGGACGACCGCGTGGTCTGAGTCGGGAAACAGAAAGTTGAACCGCTCCTTGGGCTCGGTCCCCGCGCCGAGCACCAGGGCACGCAAGAAGTTGACGTTCGAGAGCGACGGAACCCCGACGTACCCGTAGCGGACGAGCAGCGTCTCGAGCTCCTGGCGGGCGGGTCCGAAC
>JACCVG010000005.1 GCA_013698335.1 Thermoleophilaceae bacterium | reverse complement strand
GATCCGGCCATCTGGCGCTGGATGCCAACCGGCACCGCCCCGGCCGAGGGAAGCGGGATGGACGATTGGATCGCCGCCGCCCTGCCTGAGACCGAGGCCGGCGAACGGGTCCCGTTCGCGGTGATCGACCGGGCCTCCGGGGAGGTGATCGGCAGCACGAGCTACCTCGAGCTGCGCCCCCAGCATCGTGGCCTTGAGATCGGCTGGACCTGGTACGCCCGGGAGCGCTGGGGGTCAGGTGTCAACGCCGGCTGCAAGCTGCTGCTGCTCGAGCACGCCTTCGAGCGCGCCGCTGCGATTCGCGTCGAGTTCAAGACCGACCGGCGCAACGAGCGCTCGCGGGCGGCATTGGCGAACATCGGGGCGCAGTTCGAGGGGGTGCTCCGCAACCACCGAATCCTGACCGACGGGGGTTACCGCGATTCCGTCTACTACAGCGTCATCGACGACGACTGGCCCGCGGTACGGGCCGGCCTGGAAGCGCAGCTGCCGCGGGAGTGAGGCGGTTGCCAACTTGGCCAGCCGGCCAACAGCCCTGATCGCGTTCGGTTACGGTTCTCTAAAGAACGGCGTTATCCACGAGGAGGAGCTTCCAACATGGCCAAAGTCGCACGCTCGCTAGACGGACGAGTCGTCGCAATCACCGGAGGCGCGCGTGGCATCGGCCGAGCGACCGCCGAGGCACTCGTGCGCAAGGGCGCGCGCGTCGCAATCGGAGATCTCGACTTCGAGCTCGCCACCAAGACCGCCGAGGAAATCGGCGGCGGAACGGTCGCCCTCGAGCTCAACGTGACCGATCGCGAGTCCTTTGATCGGTTCGCAGACGGCGTCGAGAACCAACTCGGCCCGCTCGACGTCCTGATCAACAACGCCGGCATCATGCCGCTCGGCGCACTCAAGGATGAAACCGACGAGACGGCGCGCCGCCAGATCGACATCAACCTCCACGGCGTCATCTTCGGCACAAAGATCGCGATGAACCGGATGGTCCTCCGGCGCAGCGGGCACATCGTCAACATCGCGTCGATGGCCGGCAAGGGAGGGTTCCCCCACGGGGCCACCTACTGCGCGACCAAGCACGGCGTCGTCGGCCTCAGCGAGGCCGCCTACCAAGAGCTGATGGGCACCAACGTCGAGATCTCCTGGGTGATGCCGGGTGTCGTGAATACCGAGCTGGCATCGGGGCTCGGCAAGGCCCGCGGAGTCGAGACAGTCGAGCCCGAGGACGTTGCCGACGCAATCGTCGAAGCCCTCGAGTTCCCGCGCCCAGAGGTGTTCGTCCCGAAGATCGCCGGCCGGATCAACAAGGTCATGGCTGCGGCCCCCCGCGGATTCCGGCTCTGGATCGCCCGCGCCCTCAAGGCCGACCGAGTGCTCGTGGAGGTGGATGCCAACAGGCGGGCGTCCTACGAGGACCGTGCCGCCCATTCGGAGCCCGGCGTCGAGCCGAGCCCGGCCGAGCGCGAGAAGATCCCAGCCTGACCGGGGTTATGCGCACGCGACACTCGGCCCTGTACGCGAGTTCTCGCGCTGGGGCTCAGCGGAAGCCAACGGGGCAACTGACGCCGGTGCCCCCGAGTCCGCAGTAGCCGTTCGGGTTCTTGGCGAGGTACTGCTGGTGGTAGTCCTCGGCGTAGAAAAACGCGGCTTCTGGCTCGATCTCGGTCGTTATCTCGCTGCGACCGGCCTCGCTGAGCGAGCGCTGGTACATCTCCAGCGAGGCGAGCGCCGCGTCGCGCTGGGGTTCGCTGGAGTAGTAGATGCCAGAGCGGTACTGGGTTCCAACGTCGTTGCCCTGGCGCATCCCCTGGGTCGGGTCGTGCCCTTCCCAGAAGGCCCGCAGAACCTCGTCAAAGGAGACCTCGGCGGGACGGAAGACGACCAGGACGACCTCGTTCTGCCCGGTCCGACCGCTGCAAACTTCCTCGTAGGTCGGGTTCGGAGTGATCCCACCCGCGTATCCGACGGCTGTCGTGTAGACCCCGGGAAGCGTCCAGAAGATCCGTTCCGCGCCCCAGAAGCAGCCGAGACCCAGGACGACGTGCTCGGTTTCGGCCGGGTACGGGGGCTCGATCTGGGTTTCGAGGACGAAATGGGTGCCGTCGAGCGCAAAGGGGCGGCCGGCGCGCCCTGGCAGGGCCGCGCCTTCGTCTGGCATCTCGAGCTTGCGCTTGCTTCCGAACAGCATCCTCACAATGGTCGCAGAGGACTGTTACGGCCCTCTGACGAACAATCGTCCAGACAGCTTGGAATCCTGTGCAAAGGGTAAGACCCCGTAAGATTCCGTTACCTGGCCTTATTGCTAAGAATGGAGAACGTATGAAGACGAAGGGACCCGTCCTGCTACTCGTTTCGCTGGTCGCCCTAGTGCTCGCAGCACCGGCAGCGAACGCCGAGCAGTTCAAGAGTGAGTACGCGCCGAAGAAGCAGTCAAGAGATTTCAACGGCGGCGACGGCGGCTGGACGAGTTCCGAGTCCTCCGGTGGGCTCTGCCTCATCCCGTCGCTGACCTGTCCGGCGATCACCAACGAGTACGTTGCGGACAGCGGGTTTCTCCGCACGTCCGGGGACAGCCTGCTCGGCGTCATCTCGGAGGCGAGCGGGACGTTCAGGAGCCCCGACTTCCGCTACCGCGGGGCTGAGGGCAAGCGTCCGGACACGCTCGAGTTTTCGATGGATCGCCGCGCCGATGTCGGCTCGCTGATAGAGGCCGAGGGCGACGCCAACTACCAGGTCGATCTGGTCGGCGACGGAAGACGGCTCGCGCTGATCGACACCAGCCCGCTCGAGGGCGCGGACGTGTTCACCGGCGTCGGCTCGGATGTCCCGGTGTCGAAGGTCGACAAGGGCGAGACCTACCACCTGGAGATCAAAAGCGACTTCGTTACGACCGCGACGGTGGCCGGGCAGTTCGCAACGGCGGACTACGACAACGTCAAGCTGGTCGCGCGAGCGAAGGACTCGAAGAACGGTAAGGACGGTAAGGACGGTCGCGACGGCAAGAACGGCCGCGGTGGCGACGGTAACGGCGGCAAGAACAAGTGCAAGGGCAAGACGCCCTCCAAGAGGGAACTCCGCAGGGTCGTCACGCAGGGCAAGGCCAAGGACCGGCGCGTCCGCCTGAGCGGCAGGAAGCTGAAGGTCAGGGTCGCCAACAGAGGCAAGAGCCAGGTCAACTGCAAGGTGCAGATCAAGGCTCGCGTCAAGCGCAAGACGAAGTCCGACAGCGCTCGCGTCAACAAGGGTGAGAGGAAGACGCTCCGGCTGAAGACCAAGAACGAGGCCGCGCGCGCCCAGCTGGCTTCCAAGAAGCGGGTCAAGATCAAGTTCCGCATCAAGGCCGAGGGCCGCAAGGCCACGGTCAAGGATCGCCGCAAGATCCGCGGCTAGCGCCGAGCTGATCCGACGTCTTCGAC
>JACCVG010000227.1 GCA_013698335.1 Thermoleophilaceae bacterium | reverse complement strand
AGAAGGCGCACCCGACGCGGGCGCCAGGGCGAGCCCGGCCAAGCCCAGCATCAACACGACCGCCAGCGCGGCCACGAACGGCGCGCAGCAGCGCCCCAGCCAAGCAAACCAGGCGCCGACCGGCTCGCGGCGGCGGCGGGCGCGTGCGCTCGCGTCGATCGACGCGATCAAGGCGGGCAGGATCAGCGACAGGCCCAGTAAGCCGACGGCCCAACCCGGCAGCACCTTGCGGCCGACCGTCAAGTAGCTGCGCTGCTCCTGGGGCGCGAGCTCGCCCGCGTCGAGCGCGGACAGGGCCTGGAGCATCGACCGTCCGAAACGGCCGAGCCGCTCCGGATCGGGCGCGGCGCCCTCGACGGCCGGGACGTCGAGCTCGCCGGCCCCGGAGATCCGCACCGCGTCATAGCCGTTGCCGAGCAGCAACCCCTGGGCGCCGGGGGCGATCGGCAGGGCGAGTCGAGCGACCTGGTCGATGATCCCCGGCGGGCCGGAGAGGTCCGGGAACTCCGTGCGCAACGCCTGTCGCGTTGTCAACTCGAGCGCCAGGTTCCCGCGCCGGTAGTCATCGGACCAGGCGATCAGCGCCGGACGCGAAGGAGGACCGGCGCCGAGCTGGGAGGTAGTCAGGACCGCCTCGATCTGGCTCGCGTCCTCGGCGGTCTCGATGAACCTCCGGACCCCGGCCTCCCCGAGCGACTCCCCGTCGACGGAGACGAGCACCAGCGTCTTGGTCGGAGCGCGACCCTGGAGCGCGCGGCCGAGCTCGATCAACGTCGCCGTGTCGGAGGCGCTGCCGGTCGGCTCGGGGCCCTCGAGAGCATCACGCGGGGCCATCACGACGATCTGATCGCGATCGGCACCGGTGCGCGTCGCGACGACGTTGACGAGATTCGCCTCGGCGACCGTGAACTCGTCCCTGGTCACCTCGAAGCCGAGCGCCGCGAGCTCACCGGCAACCTGCTCAGCCGCCGCGATATCGCCTGGTGAGCCGGGCCTGCGATCGCTGAACTCGCGCGCGATGCGCGCCGCCGAAGCCGCAGCGACCTCCTCATCGAAGAGGATGTCGGCGGCGGAATCCTGAGGAAGGACAGACGGACGATTCTGAAGCGAGAAGGCAATCACGATCAGCGCCACCAGTGCGGGAATGAAGGCGGCCCGGTAGAGCCGAGGCTCGATCACGTCGCTGGCGCAGATGCGGGCATCGAGAGTCAACCTACAATCTCTCGCGCGCAGGCCCTCGCGGGCCCTCGCCTGCCCGAATGAGCCCTTCCGCCCCACGAATCCTGCTCGTCGACGACGAGGAATCGATCCAGACGCTGCTCTCCTACCCGCTCGAGAAAGAGGGGTTCGAGGTCGTCGGCGCGCGGGACGGACGCGAAGCGCTCGACCGGGCACTCGTGGAGGAGTTCGACCTGATTGTGCTTGACCTGATGCTGCCCCGGGTCAACGGCCTCGAGGTCTGCCGCCAGATACGGGCGCAGAGCACTGTCCCGATCATCATGCTGACCGCCAAGACCGAGGAGATCGACACGGTGCTGGGCCTCGAGCTCGGAGCCGACGACTACATCACCAAGCCTTTCTCGGTGCGCGAGTTCACGAGCCGCGTGAAGGCCGTCCTGCGACGCGCCGAGCGTGGCGGGCAGCCCGGCGAGCCGAACGGCGAGAGCGACGAGGAGCCGATCGAGCGCGACGACCTCCGGATCGACCTCTCCAAGCGCTCGGTCGAAGTGCGCGGGCAAGCCGTCAAGCTGACCTACGTCGAGTTTGAGATCCTCGTCACCCTGGCGCGCGGCCCCGGGCGAGTGCTCTCTCGCGCCCAGCTCCTGGAGCGGATCTGGGGAGACTCGGCGTTCCGCGACCCGCGCACGATCGACGTCCACATCCGCCACCTGCGCGAGAAGCTCGAGGAGAACCCGCACGATCCGCAGCTGTTGGTCACCGATCGGGGCGTCGGCTACCACTTCCGCGACGGCTGAGAAGCTGAGGCGGCGTCGGGCGCGATCAGTCAGGCTTGGAGATCGATGCAGCCGGTAACCCTTGCTAACAAGATCTCGCTGCTGTTCGCGGGAATCATCGCGCTCGCGTTCAGCTCGACCTACTTCTACGTCGTCCCCCAACTCCAGCAACGGCTCGAGGACCAGTCGCTGGTCGCGATCGGCGCCGCGGGTGAACGGACGGTCGGCGACCTGCGACAGCTGATCGATGGGCTCGAGCGCGACCTGACCGACGGGGTCGTCCTGCGCAACACGATCGTAGATCCGGTCCGCCGGGTGGCCGATCGCAGTGGCGCGACCGTCACCCTCTACTCGGTCGATCGCGGCGTCGGCGGAGCGCCTGACCTGAACGTCATCGCCGACTCCCTGCGGCCGGTGCTGGAGGTCACAGTGGGCGGAGACACCGCGCTTAGAGCGGCCACAGCCGAGGAGACCGTCCAGGGCATCGGCACCAACGGCGGCGAGCGCGTCGCCCAGTCGGCGGTCTCGCTGCTCAGCCGTTCCAAGGAAGTCGAGTGGGTCGTGCTCTACTCGCGCTCGCTCGACGAGGTCGCCGGCGCGGTGGCCGTCGTCCGGGGCCAGATCCTGATCGCGGGGGTGATCGCGGGGGTAATCGCGCTGCTCGGCGGCTACGCGGTCGCCAACGCCCTTGCCCGACGCGTCCGGCGGCTCGAACGTGCCGCTCACGCCGTTGCCGCCGGTGAGGTGATCGATTCCCTCCCGATCGACTCCGCCGACGAGCTCGGCCAGCTGACCCGGACCTTCAACGACATGAAGGACCAGCTCGAGCGGCTCGATCGCGCCCGGCGCGATTTCATCGCCAACGCCTCGCACGAGCTGCGCACCCCGATCTTCTCGCTCGCCGGGTTCGCCGAGCTGCTCGAGAGCGAGGACCTCGACGAGAGGACGCGCGCCAAGTTCATCCGCCAGATGCGCGACCAGACCGACCGGCTGCGCAAGCTCGCGGTCGAGTTGCTCGATCTCTCCAGTCTGGACGCCGGATCGATCGAGCTGCATCCGGAATCGGTCGACCTCTCCGAGCTGGCCCGCACGATCGTCTCGGAGTTCGAGCCGGCCGCCGACCTCCATCGCAGCGAGGTCGTCAAGCAGCTGCCCGTCGAGGGCGTCGCCGCCTGGTGTGACCCGGTTCGGGTCGCGCAGATCATGCGTATCCTGCTCGACAACGCGCTGCGCCACACGCCGGCGGGCACGCCGATCACGATCGCCGCGAGCAGCAGTAACGGTCACGTCGAACTGTCGGTGACCGATACCGGCAGCGGGCTCGATCCGACCAACCAGACGCGGGTCTTCGATCGCTTCTTCACCGGCGATGCGGCGAGTGGCTCTGGCCTCGGGCTGGCGATCGCCAAGGAGCTGGCCGAGCGGATGGAGGCGAGCCTCGCCCTCGACTCCAATCCATCGGGGACGAGCTTCCGGCTCACGCTCCCGGCGGCGTAGCGTTTGTAGGAGTCGAAAGCGGGCAGAATGGAGCCGTGGCCATTCCCGCCGAGAACTCCCACGTCCGCCTCACGGTTCCGGCCAAGCCCGAGTACGTGCTGCTCGGCCGGCTCGCGCTCTCTGGAGTCGGGCGGCTCAGTGCCCTCGACCCCGGCGAAGTCGACGACTTCAAGCTCGCGGTGACGGAGGCCGCAAACGCGTTCGTCGGCAACGGCAGCCTCGACGGCTGCGAGCCCGGAACGCGGCTGTCGTTCGATTTCAGCCTCGGTGAGAACACCCTCAGCGCGGAGGTCAGCTGCCCCGGTGGGCCCAACCTCACCGAAAAGGAGCAGAGCCTCGGGCAGGCGATCATCGACGCGACCGTCGACATGGTCGAGCGCGACGACGTGACGATCCGCCTGATCAAGCACGCCGGCTGAGCGCGCGAACTCTGGCCGAACGGGCTGCGGAGGTACGCTGCGCCCGTGAGCGAGACCCCCCTGGTCCTGGTATCCAACCGCGGTCCGGCGACCTTCGAGCGCGATGAATCCGGTGAGCTGGTTGCGAGTCGCGGCGGCGGCGGCTTGGTAACCGCGCTGACCGGACTAGTCAACCACCGCGATGCGCTCTGGGTCGCCTCCTGCATGACCCCCGAGGACGCCGAGGCGGCGGCCGAGCACGGCGGACGCGCGTTCGGCTGCAACGTCGACGGAACGACCTACCGGATCCGCCTGGTCGAAAGCGACCCGGTGGCCTACGACCAGTTCTACAACGTCGTCGCCAATCCGATGCTCTGGTTCATCCAGCACTACCTCTGGGACCTGTCCAACGCGCCGGACATCCGCAGCAACGAGGTCGAAGCGTACGAGCTCGGGTACAAGGCGGTGAACGACGACCTCGCGAACGCTGTCATCGACGAGATCGAAGGCGACGACGCCGTCGTGATGCTCCACGATTACCACCTCTACCTCGCCCCGCGCACGATCCGTGCCCATCGCCCCGACGTCTTTCTCCACCACTTCATCCACATCCCGTGGACCCAGCCCGACGCCTGGCGGGTGCTGCCGCGCGGCATGCGTCAAGACCTCTTCGAGGGGATCCTCTCCAACGACATCGTCTCCTTCCACACGCGTGCCTACAGGCGCAACTTCCTGCTCTGCTGCCGCGAGCTGCTCGATCTCGAGGTCGACGAGCAGGCGGGGATCGTTCGCTTCGACGGCCGGGAGGTGTGGGTCCGGGCCTACCCGCTGCCGATCTCGGCGGAGAGCTTCGAGCGCAGCGCCAAGCGCGCGACCGTCGCCGAGCACGAGGCCGAGATCCTCCAGCGCCGCCGCGAGCACCTGATCGTGCGCGTCGACCGGGCAGATCTCTCAAAGAACATCCTGCGCGGCTTCACTGCATTCGACTTGTTCCTCTCCCAGCACCCGGAGTTCCTCGAGCGGGTGACCTTCATCGCCCACCTCGTCCCCTCGCGGCAGGACGTCCCCGAGTATCAGGAGTACCTCGAGCGGATCGAGGCGCTGGTCGCGGTCGTCAACCATCGTCACGGCTCGACCGACTGGATGCCGATCCAGCTCAAGCTGCGCGAGAACCTCGACGAGGCGATCGCCGAGTACAAACACTACGACCTGCTGATCGTCAACGCGATGTTCGACGGGATGAACCTCGTGGCCAAGGAGGGTCCGCTGGTCAATGAGCGCGACGGGGTGTCGCTGCTCTCTGAGAACACGGGCGCGCACGAGGAGCTCGGTGAGTTCGCACTGTCGGTCAACCCGTTCGACATCCAGGAGCAGGCCGACGCGATGTTCCGAGCGCTGACGATGGAACCCGAGGAGCGCCGACGGCGAGCCGCCGGGCTGAAGAAGATCGTCACCGCCCGCGACCCCGGCGACTGGGTCGACGACCAGCTCGCCGATATCGAGCGCAAGCGTGCGACGCTTGAGCCCGCCTGAGCTTGGTGTTCGCTGAGGGCTCAGGTACGCCCTGGCGTACCTGACTGCGCACCGAAGGATCTAGAGGAACTCGCCGGGCTCGCGGGACGGGGGTGCGGGGGCCGAGGGTTGGGGCACGACCGGCGGCGCCGGAGCGACCGGTCGCGCCGGGCCGGAAGGCGAAGCTGGTTCCGCCCTTGATTGCTCGCCGTCACCGTCGGTCCGGCGCCCCCTCCGATTCTCGCTTCCACGCTCCGGCCCCCGAGCTCGGCGATCCCTATCGCCGCCCGATCGGCTCCCGCGCCCCGACCGCCCCGAGCCCTCACCGAGGAGCGACCCGCCCGCCTCCGGGCTGAGCCGCTCCTCGATTCCGGGCGACTGTGAGCGAAGGGGCTCTTCGACGGCGCCGGCGGCGGGAACCTCGGGGCCACCACCACGCGGCGCCGCGACGAAGAGCAGGCACGCGGCGATCACGGCGGCCAACCGCCCGAGGTTGCCCCAACGCACCCGATCGATCAGACCGGGTGCGCCTCCGGAACGTCGCCGTGCCATGCCTCCCTAAGGTCGCGAGGGGCTTTCCTCGCCCCCGAGAGGACCCTTTCGCTAAGGTCAATCGCCGATGACGCCGCTCTACGACCTGATGCTGATGCTCGACCCGACCGCACCCGAGGGCCGGCACGAG
Organism: Thermoleophilaceae bacterium; assembly: GCA_013698335.1. Taxonomy (GTDB): domain Bacteria; phylum Actinomycetota; class Thermoleophilia; order Solirubrobacterales; family Thermoleophilaceae; genus JACCVG01. The sequence goes on along the minus strand of JACCVG010000227.1, from coordinate 6,543 downwards.
CAGATCCTCGCCGATGTCGAGTCGACGATCACGACCGATGGCACGCTCGTCGGCAAGCACGACTGGGGCAGCCGCCGGATGACCTTCGAGATCGACCACCGTAAGGAAGCGGCCTACCACCTGTTCCAGTTCGAGGGCGAGAACCCGCTGCTGGAGCGGCTCGATCACAACCTCAAGATCGCCGACGGCGTGATGCGGTTCCGGACGATCCGGCTCAAGCCCGGTTCGCCTCCCCCGCCGACCGCCCCCCGCAGCGAGCCCTCCCGCCCGCGCGAGGACGAGTCCGAGACGACGACGGTGGCCGCCCGCGCCGCGGCCGATGCGCCTGCCGGCGACGACGACGAGTCCTGAGCCGGACCGCTCACCGCCGGTTCGGCTCCGGCGAGACAAAACTCTCCTACGTTCCGGCAACAGTTGGGTTGACGGCGGTTATTCGGTCGTCGCCCGCGAGTAACCTCGTTCGAGCTCAAGCCCAGAACCGCCCGTAGCGACAAGGAGTCTCAGAAATGGCAGCAACCAACATCAACCGGGTCGTCATGACCGGCAACCTCACGCGCGACCCCGAGCTGCGCTCGACCGGCGGCGGCACCCCCGTCTGCAGCCTCCGGATCGCCTGCAACACGCGGCGCAAGGACAGCTCCGGCGAATGGGTCGACAAGCCGAACTACTTCGACGTCACCGTCTGGGGCTCGCAGGGGGAGAACTGCGCCACCTACCTCGCCAAAGGCCGCCCCGTCGCGGTCGACGGACGGCTCGAGTGGCGTGAGTGGGAGGACAGAGACGGCAACAAACGGCAGTCCGTGGATATCATTGCTGATTCCGTCCAGTTCCTGGGCTCGCGTGAAGGCGGCGAGAACGGTGCACGGTTCACGCCCCAGAGCGATGTTCCCGCCGATCAGTCCGACTTCCAGGCGGCGCCCGCAGGTCCGGGCACGGACGACGACATCCCGTTCTAGAGAGGCAAGTCTTGGCAAAGCAGCGAGGTAGCCGGCAGCAGACATCGACCCGCCGGCGAGACAACAAAAAGGATCCCCGTGGCGGACGGCGCAAGTCGTGTCCGTTCTGTCGCGACAAGATCGACGTGATCGACTACAAGGACTTCGGGACCCTGCGGCGCGCGATGAGCGAGCGCGGCAAGATCCGGTCCGGTCGGATCACCGGCTGCTGCCGCCGCCACCAGCGCCAGCTCGCTCGTGCGGTGAAACGGGCCAGGGAACTTGGTCTACTCCCGTACGTCTCCGATCGCTGATGGCTCAAGCAATTCTCCTGCAGTCGGTCGAGACACTCGGTGAGCGCGGCGATGTCGTCGACGTCTCGAAGGGCTACCTGCGCAACTTCCTCGTTCCCCGCAAGCTCGCTCAGGCCGCGACCTCGGCGAGCATCGCGGAGGCCAAGCGCCGAATGGAGGCAGCCGAGCGCGCCGAGCGAGAGGCAACCGAGCGCGCCGGGGAGAACGCCGCGCTGCTGACCAAGACCGTCCTGACGATCCCCGCGCAAGCCGGTGACGACGGTCGCCTGTTCGGTTCGGTGACCGCCGCGGACGTGGCCGACGCGATTGCCGCGGCTCGCGGGCTCAAGGTCGACCGGCGCAAGATCGAACTCGGCGAGCCGATCAAGACGACCGGCACCCACATGGTCACGATCGAGCTTCCCGGCGGGATAACCGCCGATGTCAAGACGATCGTCACAGCCGCCTAGCTAGGGCGGCTACCCCGGCATGGCTGTCAGCCCGGCGCCGGCTCCCTCGGCAGACCGGCTGCCGCCCCAGAACCTCGAGGCCGAGACGGCCGTCCTCGGCTCGATCCTCGTCTCTGACCGCGTCCTCGACGAGATCATGGTCGACGTCCGGCTGCGACCGGAGGACTTCTACCGCGAGCGGCACGGCCACGTCTTCGCGGCGATGCTCGAGCTCAAGGACGGATCCGAGCCGGTCGACGCGCTGACGGTCTGCGAGGCGCTCACCCGCTCCGGCTTACTCGAGCTCGTCGGTGGCGAGGACTACGTCCATTCGCTGCCGACCGCCGTCCCGCTCGCCTCGAGCGCACCCCACTACGCCAAGATCGTGCGCGAGAACGCGAAGCTGCGCGGCCTGCTCGCCGCGGCCCAGCAGATCCAGGAGGACGTGCTCGAGCGTTCGGGCGACACGACCCAGCTGATCGACCAAGCCGAGAGCGCGCTCTTCCGGATCGCACTCGACGACGAGTCGCAGGCCGTCCGCCCGATCGAAGAGGTGCTCCATGAGGAACTCGACCGGCTCGAGAAGGTCTCGCGCCAGGGACTCGAGATCAGCGGCACGCCGACCGGCTTCCACGAGCTCGACGACCTGACCGGAGGCTTCCAGCCCGGGAACCTGATCGTGATAGCGGCCCGACCCTCCATGGGCAAATCGGCGCTCGTAACGAACATGGCCGAGAACGCGTCCGTCGACTTCAGCAAGGGCGTCGCGCTGTTCTCGCTCGAGATGTCGGAGGTCGAACTCGCCCAGCGGTTCATCGCCTCCCAGGCGAAGCTCAACGGCGATGACCTGCGCAAGGGTCGCGTCAAGGAGGAGCGCTGGCCGAAGATCCTCCGCGCGACCGAGGCACTGGCCTCCTCGCCGCTGTTCGTCGACGACTCGAGCGATCTCGGGATCCACGAGCTGCGCGCGAAGGCCCGTCGCCTCCACATGAAGCAGCCCAACGGTCTCGGCTTGATCATCGTCGACTATCTCCAGCTGATGCGCGCCGAGGACCCGCGTGTCGGCCGGGTCGAGCAGATCGGCCAGATGAGCCGTGGCCTGAAGATCCTCGCGCGCGAGCTGATGGTCCCGGTGATCGCCGTCTCGCAGCTCTCCCGCGCCCCCGAGCTGCGGCCCGACAAGCGACCGATGCTCTCCGACCTGCGCGAGAGCGGCCAGATCGAACAGGATGCCGACGTCGTCATCTTCGTCTACCGCGACGAGTACTACGACAAGGAGTCCGAGCGGCCGGGTGAAGCCGACCTGATCGTCGCCAAGCACCGCAACGGACCGGTCGGTGAGGTCTCGCTCGCGTTCCTCTCCAAGCATCCGAAGTTCGCCAACCTCGCACGCTTCGGTGGTGCCGCGAGCGTCGCGACGGTACCCGATCACGATGGTTGAGCCCAAGCGCCGCGACAGCACCGAAGAGGGCTTCTGCCCCTTGGGTACCTGCGACGGCAGCGGCTGGCTGCTCGACGAGCAGAACTCAGCGACCGAATGCGGCTGTCGCCAAACCCGTGTCAACAAAGCGCGGACGCGCAACATGGGCACCGGCATCCCGCGCCGCTTCATGCGCGATGCCTCCTTCGACCGCAACCCCGTGCGCGACATGAACCCGGTCATCAGACGCGACGCCCAGCGCTTCTGCCGCGAGATCGACGCAAACCTCGACGCCGGCCGCGGCCGCTGGTTCTTCGGCGACATCGGTACCGGCAAGACCCTGCTCGCGATGCTGATCTCGAAAGCAGCGCTCGAGGCCGGGCGCTCCGTCGCCGTCTATTCGGTCCCTCGGCTGCTGGCCGAGATCAAGGAGACCTATGACACCGATTCCGAGCGCTCCTACATGGACCTCTTCGACCGCCTCTGCTCGGTCGATCTGCTCCACCTCGACGATCTCGGCGCCGAGAAGCGGACCGAATGGGTGCTCGAGCAGCTGTACTCGATCATCAACGAGCGCTGGCAGGACGAGCGCTCGGTGATCGTCACGACCAACCTCCCCCACGACGAGCTGCGCGACCAGATCGGCGCACGCACCGTCTCCCGACTGATGGAGATCTGCGGCGAGCCGATCCCCCTGATGGGTGGCGATCTGCGGATGACCTACAGGCCGCCCCAGGACGACAGCGCCGCGGCATAGCCCGTTCAGCTGTCGGCCACGTAGACTCGATTCGCAATGCCAGGATTAGCGATAGTCGGCGCCCAATGGGGCGATGAGGGCAAGGGCAAGATCACCGATCTGCTCGCCGAGCGCGCGGACGCCGTCGTCCGCTTCCAGGGCGGGAACAACGCCGGCCACACGATCGTCCGCGGCGGCGAGGAGTTCAAGTTCCACCTGATCCCCTCCGGAATCCTGCACAGCGACACGCTCTGCTTGATCGGCAACGGCGTGGTGGTCGATCCGAAGGTCATGACCGAGGAGATCGAGGGGCTGCGACGGCGCGGGATCGACACCGGGCGGCTGCGGATCTCCGCCAATGCGCATGTGATCATGCCCTACCACCTGCTGCTCGATCAAGCCGGCGAGGCGAAGCTCGGAGAGCTCCAGATCGGCACGACGCGCCGCGGCATCGGTCCCTGTTACGCCGACAAGTCGGCGCGGCTCGGGATCCGGATGCAGGACCTGCTCGACGAGAAGATCCTCAAGCAGAAGATCTACGCCGCGATGGAACCCAAGCGGCTGACGCTGCGGCCCTTCGAGAAGGACCCCGCGCTCGACCTGCAGACGATGACCGAGGAGTACCGCACGCTCGGGCACCGGCTCGAGAGCTACATCGCCGATACCCAACGGATCATCTGGGACGCGCTCGACAACGAGCGGCTGGTCGTCTTCGAGGGTGCCCAAGGGGCCCTGCTCGATATCGACCACGGGACCTATCCGTTCGTCACCTCCTCAAACCCGACCGCCGGAGCGGCGTGCGTCGGCGCGGGTGTCGGGCCGAAAGACATCGAGGAGGTCTGGGGGATCACCAAGGCCTACTCGACCCGCGTCGGCTCCGGACCGTTCGCGAGCGAGCTCGACGACGACGTCGGCGACCGGCTGCGCGTCGCCGGAAACGAGTTCGGAACGACGACCGGCCGCGCACGCCGCTGCGGCTGGCTCGATCTCGTCGGGCTGCGCTACGCGGCGCGCATCAACGGCCTCACCGCGCTCGCCATCACCAAGCTCGACGTGCTGACGGGGATCGACCCGATCCGTGTCGCCGTTCGCTACTCGGGTCCCGACGGAGCCAGCTTCGACGAGTTCCCCTACCACCAGTCGATCCTCCACAAGGCCGTCGGCGAGTACATCGAGCTGCCCGGCTGGCAGGAGGACATCTCCGGCGCGCGGAGACTCGAGGACCTACCGAGCGCGGCCCGCGACTACCTCGATCTGATCGCAGCGAACGTCGGCGTGCCGGTCGTGCTGGTCGGCGTCGGCCCGGCGCGCGACGAGGTCATCTGGACCCAGGCGGACACGCTGGTCCACTCGATCGCCGCTTAGCGGGCCGCAGGCTGCGTCAGGAGATCCGCGGGTTCGGAGCGGTCGGCGGCTATTCCAGATAGCGCTCGCTAAGCCCGGATGACGCGCGTGTCGCACATCATGTCGTGCAGGCAGCGGTCCTGATCGTCCCAGAGCGGCCAGAGGTAGTTGAGCAGCGCGGGGATGCCCAGGAAGAACTGGCCGACTCCCCAGAAGAGGAAGTTCTGCACGATGACCTGTCGCAGCACCGACCACCAGAAGTCCATCGGCTGTCCATCCGCGCGCACCACACGACAATCGAGCAGCTGCTTGCCCCAGGTCTGACCGTTGTGCTCGCCGGAGCGCATCATCGTCAGCGGCGCATAGATCAGCGATACGACGACGAGGATCGCGATGAAGCCGAGCGCCGCCAGGATCAGTGCCACGATGCCGCCGCTGCTCTCCGACGCCGCCGCGCCGACGAAGCCGACGCCAAGCACGATCGACACGATGACCGCCGGAATCCCGATCACCAGCCCGTCGATGATGTACGCGCCCGCACGGGTCCACCAGCTCGCGTGCTGACCGGCGAAGGGATCGACCCTGACGATCGGCTGCTGCCAGCCACCGGGAGGCACGGGGCCCGCGTAGGGGGCCACCGGAGCGGCCGGCGGGTCGGGTGGACCGGTGCCGGGCGCAGGAGACTGCGGGCCGGTGGGCGGTGGATTCTCGGTCATGGTCCCGACCCTACCCCAACGCCGGCGGGTCTTCGAGGACGATTTGCTCCCCGCGGCGCAGGAAGCGCGCGCCGAGCAGCAGCGCGCCCAGGAACGCCGCGACGGTGAGCGAGATCTGGATGCTGACAAGACCTTCTCGGCTCCAGTAGACGTCGTCGAGCTCGAGCAGCAGCGCCGACTCATCGAGCGTCAGGCCCATCCCGACGCCGAACGGGATCGCGAGCTTGGGCTCGATCCCACGCTGGCTGGTCGTGATCGCGGCTGCGCCGCTGACGAAGGCCAGGATGATCCCCGGAACGAAGTGATGGATGTGGCGCCGCGCGACGACGAGGTTCCGGAACGGCCCGACCATCTGGCGGGAGCGGAGCATGAAGGTGATGCTGCGTGCGAGTGCGAAGGTGGACACGAACGAGACGAGCAGGTTGAACATCGCGTTCTCGCGGTCGGGCATCTCTTGGTATCCGACGACTGCGACCTCGACCGTCTCGGTGACGGCCTCCTCCGCGGCGGCGAGGGCGTCAGGCGCCTCGCTCGGCAGCGGCGCGGAGCCGCGGCGCCAGACGCGAGCGACCTCGGCGGCGATCGCGGCCGCCGTGATGCCGAGCCCGACGGCGCCGATCGCGAGCGTGCGGACCTCGGGCGAGGCGAGC
>JACCVG010000225.1 GCA_013698335.1 Thermoleophilaceae bacterium | reverse complement strand
TCGCCCAGCACCACGCGCCGTTCGAGAACCAGGAGCACTTCCGGGCGCGCTTCCCCGCCGACTACATCTGCGAGGCGCTCGACCAGACGCGCGGCTGGTTCTACTCGCTGCTGGCGGTATCGACCCTGGTCTTCGACCGCAGCTCTTACGAGACCGTCCTCTGCCTCGGCCTGATCCTCGACCCCGACGGCCAGAAGATGTCGAAGTCGAAGGGCAACGTGGTCGTGCCGTGGGAGGTGATCGACGCGCACGGCGCTGATGCGTTCCGCTGGTACTACTTCACCTCCAAGCAGCCCTGGGACGGCTACCGGTTCTCGGTCGAGACGGTCGGCGAGTCGGTCCGCCAGTTCATGCTGCAGCTCTGGAACACCTACGGGTTCTACGTCCTCTACTCGAACGCGAACGGGGTCGAGCAGCCGCCACAGGTGTCGGCTGACGACCTGGCCGACCTCGACCGCTGGGCGCTCTCGCGGCTGAGCGGGACGGTCGAGCTGGTCACCGAGCGGATGGACGACTACGACACGACCGCAGCGGGCCGCGCGATCGCCGAGCTCGTCGAGGACCTCTCCAACTGGTACGTCCGCCGCTCTCGTCGGCGCTTCTGGGACGGCGATCGGGGCGCGTTTGCGACGCTGCTGACCTGCCTGGTCGACATCTCGAAGATGCTCGCCCCGCTGACGCCGTTCATCGCCGATGAGATCTACGAGCAGCTCGATGGCGACCGCGCCTCGGTCCACCTCTGTGATTTCGCGCAGGTCGACCCAGCCGACCGCGACGAGCAGCTCGAGTGGGACATGCAGGTCGCGCGCGATGCGGTCGAGCTCGGCCGCGCCGCGCGCGCCCAGGCGACGGTCAAGGTTCGCCAGCCCCTGTGCGAAGCCGTGATCGTAGCGGCCGATCGCGAGCGGGCGGGGATCGAGCGGTTCGAGGCGCTCGTACTCGAGGAGCTGAACGTCAAGTCGCTGCGCTACGTCTCGGAAGCGGACGAACTCGGTCGCGTCGAGCTCAAGCCGAACTACCGAACGCTCGGTCCCCGCTTCGGTAAGCACATGCCCCAGGTCGCCGCGGCCGTCGCGGCGCTTGACGCCTCACACGTGTCCGCGACTCTGCGCGACGGCGGCGCCGTCGGGCTCCACGTCGACGGGCGCGAGCACGGACTCGGACCCGATGATCTGCTGATCACGCTGCAGCCCCCCGAGGGGTACCAGCTCGAGCGCGCCGGCCGCCATGCCGTTGCGCTCAACCTCGAGCTCGACGCGGAGTTGCTGCGCGAGGGGCTCGCGCGCGAGATCGTCCATGCGGTTCAGATCGCACGCAAGGACGCCGGCCTCGACGTCTCAGACCGGATCGCTCTGACGCTCGGGGGCGACGAGAGTCTGCTCGCGGCCGCACGCGCCCACGAGCAGGTGATCGCGGCAGAGACGCTCGCCACCGTCGTCTCCTACGGCACCACGCACGGGTCGACTACCGCCGTCGACGGCCGCGACCTGATCGTCGACGTGAAGCTCTCCTAACCAGCGGAATAGCCCGCCTCGCCTCCTCTGATGAAACGGACCTCGCCGAGCCCGCGCTCGGCGGCCAGGGTGTCGGTGACGTAACGGATGCTGATCGCGTCGAGGATCGAATGGAACGATCCGTCCTCGTTGAAGTTGACGTTCGACCCCGCGACCCTGACGAAGATCACGGTGTCCTCGGTGTTGTCGGCGGGCGCGAAGAACGTGTGGACGGAGCCCCCGGGCTCATAGAGATAGGACCCGGCCGTCTGCGGCTGGTCCTGGTACTCCTTGTACATCCACCGGCCGCTCAGCGTGTAGACCTCGGCGGGACCGGTGTGGTAGTGGATCTGGATCTCCGCGCCGGGCTCGAAGGTCGCGAGCACGACCCATTCGTTGCCCTCGAGGTCGAGCCTCAGTGGCTTGAAGTGGATTCCCTCCCCGAGCGAGTTCTCGATCTGCGGCAGATCTGATTCATTGACCGTCAGCAGGCGGCCCTGGGGGAGCGAGACGACCGGCAATGGCGACCCGCTAGACGTCGAGGCGGGCACTGGGGCTGTGGAGATCGACACGGAGGCCTCCTTGGTGGTGGTGGTCGGCTGGGTCGAACCTACCGCCCGCGCGCGCCCCACGCGACGTGGCCTAGCCCTGGAGCTCGCCTCCGATCGCCCACTCCGATTTGGGCGATTCGACGAACCTCACCCAGACGTGCTCGCGCTGGGTCTTGCCGACGTCGACCAGCAGGTCGGTCAGTTTGCGAGCGATCTCCGCCTTCTGCTCGGCCGAGCGGCCTTCGTACCACTCGACCGTGATGATCGGCATCGAGCTAGGCGACGAGCGCGGGCTCGAGTTCGGCGACGATCTTCTTCTTCGGCTTCGCGCCGATCACCTTGGTCGCGACCTGACCGTTCTTGAAGAGGATCAGCGTGGGAATCGAGAGCACCTCGAACTGTTGCGCCGTCTGCTGGTTCTCGTCGATGTTGAGCTTCACGACGCGCAGATCGGAGCGCTCGGCGTCGAGCTCCTCGAGCTCGGGCGCGATCACGCGGCAGGGACCGCACCAAGGGGCCCAGAAGTCGACCAGCACGGGTGTCTCTGACTCGATCACCTCCGCCTGGAAATTGCTGTCAGTGACTTCGGTGAGCGATCCGGCCACTTGGTCCTCCTGTTCGGGCTTGGTAGGGCACTTCAGAAAGTATAGCGCTGCCATTACCGCGGTCGCCAAGTGTAGGCTGCGCGGCAATGGCAGGGGAGCGTGGCAGCGGGCGGCACATCGTGCTGACGGCGGCGATCGCTGCGATGGGCGGCCTGCTGTTCGGCTACGACACGGGCGTGATCGGCAGCGCGATGCTGTTCATCAAGACCGAGTTCGCGCTGTCGGCGCTCGAGCAGGGCCTGGTCGTGGGCCTCGTGCCGGTCGGCGCGATATTCGGCGCCCTCGCCTCCGCCGGGCTC
>JACCVG010000223.1 GCA_013698335.1 Thermoleophilaceae bacterium | reverse complement strand
CCGCCACCCTGGTCGGTCTCGCGCAGGTAGAGTGCGCCGAGCGCCGTCGGGTAGGTGCGCGTCGAGATCCTCGACCCCTGGCTGATGTCGAGCAGCACCTGCTGGCGGCTGTAGGTCCCGAGGCTCGGGCTAGTGAGGCCGACGGCGAGACCGGGCTGGCTCGCGAGGTCGGGCAGCAGGGCGACCTCGCCGGTGTCGCCGAAGCCGGCCGGTAGGAACGCGACGACGACACCCTCGGCGGGGCGGGCGGCTGCGCCGACGTAGGCGGGGTCGAGCAGGGGCAGGAGCAGCGCCATCGCGACCGCCACGAACCCGGCGCGCGACGCTCGTACGAGCTGGCTCGGCATGCGCCACACTCTAGGCACCGTGTCTGCCAGGAACTTCGTCAAGTTCACCTTTCTCCGCGTCCATCCGGACTGGCGACGCCTGGACCCGAGCGAACGGGCGCGCCACAAGCACGAGTTCGCGGCGGCCTGCGCCGAGTTCTCCGAGAACCACCTGCTGCGCGCCTACTCGCTGGTCGGCACGCGCGGCGACACCGACCTGATGGTCAGGACGGTCGCACCGAGCCTCGACCCGATTCACGAGTTCCACGTCCTGCTCAACCAGACCGGCCTGCTCGGCTACGCGGAGATATCGCACTCATTCCTGGCGCTCACCAAGGAGTCGGTCTACTCCGACGAGGAGCAGCCGCTCGCTCCGCGCCCGGGATCGGATGCCAAGTACCTGATCGTCTACCCGATGTGGAAGAAACGCGACTGGTACGCGCTCGACGGCGAGGAGCGGATGCGGATCATGCGCGGCCACATCGCCGTCGGCAAGCAGTACGGCGAGATCGACATCAACACCGCCTACTCCTACGGGCTGGACGACCAGGAGTTCGTGGTCTCCTTCAACGCCGATGACCCGGCGCAGTTCCTCGATCTCGTCCAGGAGCTCCGCTTCACGGAATCGAGTGCGTTCACCGCATCCGAGACGCCGATCTTTACCTGCATCTCCTGCTCCCCCGAGCGCGCGCTGGCTGCGCTCGACGGCGACGCGGTCGCGGCCTACCGCTGAGGTGACTACACGATTCGAGTTACGAGTTCGCCGAGCTGGGGCGAGCTGACGACGATCTCATCGCCCGGGGCGAGCCAGACGCGCGGCTTGCGCACGCTGCCGACGCCCGCGGGGGTGCCGGTCGAGACGATGTCGCCGGGCTCGAGCGTCATCAGCCGTGATAGATGCGCCACCAGGGCGGGGATCGAGTGGATCAGGTCGGCGGTGCTCGCGCCCTGCATCTGCTCTCCGTTGAGCGTCAGGGCGAGGTCGATCGCCGCGGGGTCGATGCCCTCCTCGGCGGTCACCAGCGCCGGGCCGCAGGGGGCCGATCCGTCGAAGACCTTGCCCGGCATCCACTGCGGTGTCTGGAACTGGAGGTCGCGCGCCGAGAGGTCGTTGAAGAGCATGTAGCCGGCGACGTGGTCGAGCGCGGTGCGCTCGGAGACCGCCTTCGCGCGCCGTCCGACGACGAACGCCACCTCGGCCTCGTAGTCGACCTTCGCACTCGACTCGGGCAGCGCGACCTGCGCACCCGGCGCGGCGAGGGCGTTGGCGAACTTGCCGAAGAAGGTCGGCACCTCGGGCGCCTCGCGACCGGCCTCCTCGGCATGAGAACGGTAGTTGAGGCCGATCCCGATGATCTTCTGCGGGTTGCCGATCGGCGGTAGCAGCGCGACCTCAGCCAGCGGGCGCGGTTCGCCGCGCGCGGCCGGCATGGAGTCCAGGCCGGCCTCGATCAGCTGCAAAACCGAATCCCCGACCTCGACTACGAGCCCCTCCTCGAGCAGGCCGGCTCGCGGCCCGGCACCGGCGTCGAAGCTGACGAGTCGCACGCGACCAGCCTAAGGGTCCCCGCCAGTGGCCGCCTAGACTGGTCCGATGGCCGACCGAGACAAGCCGCTGCCCACAAGTCGCGTACGCCGCGCTTCGAAGATCGCCCGCCTCGCGGGGTCGGAGGCGGCCAAGTCGAGCATGACCAAGGCCGCCAACCTGACGCGCGACGACGACGGCAGGCGCGCCGCCGCCGAACGTCGCCAGGTCGCCGCAGCCGAGCAGATCGTCGAGGTACTCGGTCAGATGAAGGGCGCGGCGATGAAGGTCGGCCAGGTCGCGTCGTTCATCGATACCGGCGCGCTCCCCCCGGAAGCGGCTGCTCGCATCCAGGAACGGCTCGCGGAGCTGCGCGACTCGGCGCCCCAGGTGCCGTTCAAGGAGATGCGCAAGGTGATCGAGCAGGATCTGGGCGAGCGCACGCGGGACGTGTTCGCAGAGTTCGACGAGCAGGCGATCGCCGCGGCGTCGATCGGACAGGTCTACCGCGCGCGGCTCGACGACGGCCGGCCGGTGGCCGTCAAGGTCCAGTACCCCGGCGTCGCCGCGGCCGTGCGGGCCGATCTCCAGAACCTCGGCATGATCATGCGGGTCGCCAAGCGGATGGCCCCGGGTCTCGACTCCAAGGCGATGACCGCCGAGATCCGCGAGCGGATGACCGAGGAGCTCGACTACGAGCACGAGGCGCAGAACCAGCGGGCCTTCGCTCGCGCCTGGCGCGATCATCCGTTCGTCGTCGTCCCAGACGTAATGAGCGAGCTCTCGCGTGAGCGGGTGCTCGTCTCCGAATACGTCGAGGGGATCGGCTTCGAGGCCGTCAAGGAGCTCGATCAGGCCAGCCGCGACCGCTACGGCGAGATCGTTTTTCGCTTCTTCTTCGGCTCGCTGTACCGCAACGGCCACTTCTCGGGCGATCCTCATCCCGGTAATTTCCTGCTGATGGACGACGGTCGCGTGGCGTTCCTCGACTTCGGTATGACCCGCCGCCTCGACCGCGCCGAGGTCGACCAGGAGGCAGACGCGGTGCGCAGCGGGGTCGAGGGAGATGCCGAAGCCTTCCACGCCAACCTCGCCGAGATCGGTTACTTCAGTGCCGCCGAGGAGCGGATCCCCCCGCAACAGCTGCTCGAGCACTTCCGTGCGATCACCGGGTGGTACAGCGAGCCGGGCGAGCAGACGATCGACACCGACTACGTCCGCTCGGTGATGATCGACATGGGCGACCCCCGCTCGGAGTACTTCGATCTGGCACGCCACGCCACGCTCCCGGCGCAGGTGATGCTGCTGCGCCGCATGGAGACGCTCGTCCTCGGGGTGCTCGGCCAACTCCGCGCGCGGGCTGACTGGCACGCGATCATGCGCGAGTGGCTCTACGGAGAGCCGCCCGCCACGGAGCTGGGCGAGATCGAGGCGACCTACCTCGAGGGCCGCTCCAGCATGGGGAGAGCGGTCGGCCTTTGAGCCCTCGGCCGTCCGCCGGGACCTCCTCGAGCGCCGCGAAAGCGCTGCCGGCGGACGTCAGTGGTGCCCTCGAGGCGCTCGCCGACTCCGATGACGTGATGGCCTCGCTGATCAAGCGCTACGGCTCGCCCGAGGAGCTGCGCGACGCCCGGCCAGAGCGGCCAACGGATGCCTACGGAGCGCTCGTGCGGGCGATCGTCGGCCAGCAGCTCTCGACCAAGGCGGCGCGGACGATCTTCGGCCGCTTGACGGATCTCTTCGGGGATCGGACGCCGACACCCGCCGAGCTGATCGCGACCGATCCCGAGCAGCTGCGCGCCGTCGGTCTCTCCCGCGCCAAGGCCGCCTATCTGCGCGATCTGGCGCTGCACGTCGAGGGTGGTGAGCTCGATCTCGACTCGCTCTCAGAGCTAGAGGACGAGCGGGTGATCGCAGAGCTCGTCGCGGTCAAGGGTCTCGGACGCTGGACCGCCGAGATGTTCCTGATCTTCCACCTCGGTCGCCCCGACGTGCTTCCGGTCGGCGATCTCGGCGTGCGCAAGGGCGCGATGCTCGCCTACGGCCTCGAGGCGCTGCCCGACTCCGAGACGCTCGAGCGGCTCGGCGAGCGGTGGCGTCCGTTCAGGAGCACCGCCTCGCTCTACCTCTGGCGAATGCTCGCCGACTGAGCCGGGTACGCGCCGGCCGGGCCGCCCTCTCGGCGGGCACCAGCGGAACGGATCACCTACGTGTTCTGTCCCGCCTCACCAGGATGCGATCGCGGGCGGGGGAGCGGTCGACGTCTCCCTCGGGACCGACGGCGCGAACTTCGAAGCGGTGCGTACCTGGCTTGAGCCGCTTGGTGCGATGCGGCGAGGAGCAGGTCTTCCAGGCGCCGCCGTCCACCCGGCACTGGAAGGTCGTGCCCGGCTCGTTCGGCTCGCCCTCGAAGTTGACCTTGCCGCGGCGACCCTTGACCTTGATATTGGGCAGGCCTTCTCGGTTCCTGCCGCGCTCACCGGCGTCGCGAGCCCTGCGGCACTTCCGCTTACCGCTGCGGTTGAGCTTGCGGCATTTGAGCTGGCGACGAGTCGAGCGGACCTTGATCTTGGTCGTAGGCGGCTTCTTGCGACCACTGGTGGTCGTGGTCGGCGTGGTGGTCGTGGTCGGCGTGGTGGTCGTGGTCGGCGTGGTGGTCGTGG
>JACCVG010000177.1 GCA_013698335.1 Thermoleophilaceae bacterium | reverse complement strand
CGCCGCGGCGCGCGCCTCTTCGGCCGTGAGGAAGACGCGCACACGCGACGCTCGACCGGCGCGCATCTGGACCAGGTGGAAAACGGGGACTCGCCCGAACTCGCCGCCGCTCTCGAATGCGCTGAGCCGCGCGTGCATCGAGAAAAGGACCTGGCTGCCGAAGACGTCGGTCGAATCGATCGTGATTTCAGAGAGTCCGATCGTCTTGGCGACCTCCTCACGGAGGAAAGCCATCACCGCCGGGGCGCCGCGATATACGCGTTGCCCCGGCCATTCAGGTGAGTTGTGGTACTCGGCATCTTCGGTGAACAGTGCGCCCACCCCGGCGATGTCCCCTTCGTTCCAGCGCTCGTACCCCAGACGCAACGCCGCTATCTCGGCGCCTGTCGGCGTCGGCTCGGTACGCAAACCGTCGATTTCTCCCTGACCCTGCACCCGCCGAGATAATAACCCGCCCGCGGACGCGGTTAACATCGCGCACGTGGGCGGCGGGGGCAGCCAACGAGACGGAGTCGGGCCGACGAAGGTCGCCGTGCTGGGCGGCGGGGTCGGCGGGATCACGGCCGCCTTCGAGCTGACGGCGACCCCCGAGCTGCGCGAGCGGTTCGAGGTCACGGTCTACCAGCCGGGCTGGCGGCTCGGCGGCAAATGCGCGAGCGGTCGCAACGCAGCTCAGCACGACCGGATCGAGGAGCACGGGCTGCACGTCTGGTTCGGCTTCTATGACAACGCCTTCCGCCTGATGCGCGATGCTTTCGATGAGCTCGCGCGGCCGTCCGGAGCTCCGCTCGCCACCTTCGACGAAGCTTTCGCGCCGTGTGATCGGATCGTGCTCTACGACCGTCAGGGTGAGGACTGGAAGGCATTCGGCTTCAGCGCGCCACGAAACCTCGGGCAGCCAGGCGTGGCCGGCGACCTGCCGGGCTTCTGGGATGTCGCCACAACCCTCTGTCGCTGGGCGCTGCAGGGTTGGACCGAGCTGCGCGAGGACATCGACCTCGATGAGCCGGAGCCGCTCTTCTCGGCTGAGTGGTTGGTCGATCTGGCCGGCGATCTCGCGCGTGAGGTGCTGCGCGTCCCGCTCGCGGGAGCCGAGCAGCTGCTGGAGCTCGCGGGGCGCTTGGCCGGCGACCACGCGCGCCGCGGAGATGGCGTCACTCCCGATCAGTCCGACCTTTTCGCGCGCCTGCTGTGCGCGTTTCGCGACTGGCTCTGGTCGATCCTCGCCGAGCGCTGCGAGCGCAACGCCACGGTGCGCCTCTACTTCGCGATGGTCGATACGGCGGTATCGACGCTCGCGGGCGTCCTGCGCGACGGCGTGCTCGAGCATGGCTGGGACGCGATCAACGACGAGGAATGGTCGGCATGGCTCACCAAGCACGGGGCCAAGCCGGTGACGATCGGCGCCACGCCTGCCGAGCGCTCCCCGGTGCTCCGCTCCGTCTACGACGTCGCCTTCGGCTACCCGGAGGGCAAGATCGAGGCCGCCAACCTCGCCGCCGGCACCGCCACAAACGACCTGCTGCGACTGATCGCCACCTACCGCGGTGCGCTGATGTACAAGATGCAGGCCGGCATGGGCGACGTCGTGTTCGGCCCGTTCTACGAGGTCCTCGCGCGGCGCGGAGTCCGCTTCGAGTTCTTCCACGCGGTGACCAACCTCGGCCTGTCCGCCGGCAACGAGCTGATCGAGACGATCGATCTCGCCCGCCAGACGGAGATCATCGGCGACCAGTACGCACCGTTGATCGACGTTGGCGGCCTGCCGTGCTGGCCGAGCGAGCCGCTCTGGGACCAGCTTCGCGACGGCGAGCGGCTGCGCGCGGCCGGCATCGACTTCGAGCGCGAGCTGGTGCCCGCAGGCGCGACGGCGCTGCGCCTGGAGCGAGGGGTCGACTTCGACGAGGTCGTGCTCGGCATCGCGATCGGGGGGCTGCGGCCGATCTGCTCGGAGCTGATCGCGGCTGACGAGCGCTTCGCGCGGGCTATCGACACGGCCGTCACCGTCCAGACCCAGGCGTTCCAGCTCTGGCTGCGCGGCGATGCCGCGACCCTCGGCTGGGAGCAGGACGAGGACTGTGTCGTCGGCTGCTACGTCGAACCGCTCGACACCTACTGCGACATGACCCACCTGTACGGACGGGAGTCATGGCTGGAGGAGGACGGCATCGGGACGATCGGCTACGTCTGCGGGGTGCTCGACGAGCACGCGGGCGAGACCCAGGCCGAGGCCGACGAACGGGTGCGAGCCAACGCCATCGACTTCATCGAGAACGACCTCCAAGTCCTGCTACCGGGCGCGGTCGGCGAGGCCGAGCGGTTCGACTCCCAGTACTGGCGCGCCAACATCGCCGCTTCCGACCGCTACGTCGTGACGCCCGCTGGAACGGTCAAGCACAGGCTGCGTTCGGATCGCTCCGGTTTCGAGAACCTCGTGCTCGCCGGGGACTGGACCCGCAACGGGATCGATGGCGGCTGCGTCGAGGCCGCCGCGATCTCCGGCATGCAGGCTGCGCGCGAGCTGGTCCGGCGGGATCCGCGGCTCGGCGACGGCGAGCCGATTCTCGGCGAGCAGCCGACCTGGCTCAGTCCACCCAAGGCCCGGCTGCCGGAGTACGTCGAGTACGGGGGTCGGGCCACGAGCCCGGGGCCGTTCCTCTCGCTCGACGGCCGGCTGCGCGGTCTCTTGCTCGAGGGGGACGGCCGCCGGATCTCGGGGCTGATCCGCCGGACGCTCTCCGATCCCGCCGGGAACTGGGTCGACTATCGCGCCGTCGGCTCGAAGGTGCTTCTGCTGGTCGGCGGCTTCGATCGGGTGTCCTCGCTGGCGCCGCTGTTCGATCAGTGGGGCACGGTCCGCGAGATCCAGGCGTCGTTCTGGGTGCCGGTGCTCGCCGGCCGAGACCTCGGCAGCGTGTTCCGGGCCGAGCGCTTCTGCCTCGCCGTCCCCTACATCTTCGTCGACAACCCGATGTCCTACCTCGGCGGCCACGAGGCCTACGGCTACGCCAAGACGATGGGCCGCTTCGACCCCGAGGACGCACTCGGCCCGCTGACCCGGATCGACACTTTCGGGGGCCGGTTCTCGACTGAGAGCCGCGCCTCCTGGACGCGCTTCATGGAGATCTCGGCATCCGCGCCGGCGGAGCCGGCCGAGGGACCGCCGCCGTTCGGCGCTCGTGAACTGCTCGACCTGGCCCTCGGGTCCACCCTGTTGCCGAACGCCGAAGGCGAAGTGGTCCTGCCCGGCCTCGAGCTGACCGCGACCCTGGTCGAGGACCTGCTCGAAGGCCGGATGCGCCAGGTCTTCCTGAAGCAGTTCCGCGACGCCGGCGACGGAACGCGCGCCTGCTACCAGTCGGTCGTCGAGGCGCCGATCGAGGTCAAGCACTCGGTGATGCGCCGCTCTGGCAGGAAGTGGGAGGTCAGCTTTGCGCGCCTCGACAGCCACCCGATCGAGGCCGAGCTCGGCATCTCCGACCAGCGAGCGCAGCTCGTCTTCGACGGCGAGCTCGACATGGTGGTTCAGACCGGCGTCGAAATCGGACGGATCGCCGGGCCGACCCCGGCCGACGCGCTCCCGACGACGGAGCCACCGCGCGAGCCCGGCTTGCTGAGCGGCGCGGTGGAGGGGGCGCTCGGGCTCGCCGGCGGCATCGCCCGCCGACTGCGCGGGGCGATACGCCCCGGGTGACTTCCGCCGGACCGGGATAGGATCGCGATCGATGGCCGACCTGCTCGTTCGTCGCGATGACCTCCGCGAGATGCGGATCGACGCGGACGCGATGAGCGGGCCGCTCGACCCCGGCGAGATACGCCTGACCGTCGAGCGGTTCGGGCTGACCTCGAACAACGTGACCTACGGGGCGCTCGGAGATGAGCTCGGTTACTGGACGTTCTTTGGCGCGCCCGAGGGCTGGGGTCGCATCCCGGTATGGGGCTTCGGGTCGGTGAGCGCCTCCGAGGTCGCCGAGATCGCCGTCGATGATCGCTTCTACGGCTACTTCCCGATGTCCTCGGAGGTCACCATGCGAGCCCGGGCCGGGGCGGCCGGCTTCGCCGAGGCCTCCGAGCACCGCGCCGCGCTGCCCGCCTTCTACAACGTCTACCTCCGCGCGAGCGACAACCTGGCGTTCCCGCCTGCCCATGACTCGACGAACGCGGTCTTCCGACCGCTGTTCATGACCGGCTGGCTGATCGCCGACTTGCTCGAGGCCGAGGGCTGGCACGCGGCCGGCGCGGTCGTGCTGACGAGCGCATCGAGCAAGACCTCCTATGCGACGGCCTGCGAGCTCTCCCGTCGCCCGGATCGACCGGCGGTGATCGGGCTGACCTCTGCCGCCAACCGCTCGTTTGTCGAGGGGCTCGGCTTCTACGACCGCGTGCTCGCTTATGACGAGATCGCGGAACTGCCGACCGACGAGGGGCTGGTGCTCGTCGACATGGCCGGCGATCCGGTGCTGCGGACCGCCGTTCACGCTCACGCGGGCGAGGCGATGCGCGCCTCCCACCTCGTCGGCGCGACCCATTGGGAAGCGGCCGACATCAGCTCGAAGGGCATGCCAGGGCCCGCGCCTCGCTTCTTCTTCGCCCCCGCGCGCGTGGAGCAGCGGGTCGCCGAGCTCGGGCCGGAGGCACTGCAGGAAAAGGTCGGTGCCGCCTGGAGCGATTTCGTCGAGCGGCTCGGATCGATCATCGAGATCGAGGAGGGTGCCGGTCTCGACCACGCCGAGCAGGTGCTGGGTTCGCTGCTCGACGGGAGCGCCGATCCACGCAAGGGCTACGTCGTGCTGCCGGACGGCTCCACGTAGTCGTGCGAGTCGCGGTGATCGGAGCGGGGCCTTCTGGCCTCGCCAGCGTCAAGGAGCTCGCGGGGGCGGGGATCGACGTGACGTGCTTCGAGAAGGGCGAGCGGCTGGGCGGGATCTGGGCGTTCAACAACGCGAGCGGCCTCTCTCCCGCCTACCGGACGCTCCATCTCAACACCAGCCGAGCCCGGACCGAGTACGGGGACTTCCCGATGGCGGCCGACGATCCGGACTTCCCGAGCCACTGGCACATGGCCGACTACTTCAACCGCTATGTCGACCACTTCGCGGTCCGTGATCGGATCCGCTTCAACTCCGGCGTCGCGCACGCCCGCCGACCGCCGGCCGGGGGCTGGGAGCTCGAGCTCGAGAGCGGCGCGCGCGAGCGCTTCGACGGGCTCGTCGTCGCCAACGGTCACAACTGGAGCCCGCGCTGGCCCGATCCCCCCTACCCGGGGACCTTCGATGGAACGCAGACCCATGCCCACTCCTTTCGTGACAACCAGCCGTTCGTCGGCCGCCGCGTGCTCGTCGTCGGAATGGGCAACTCCGCGATGGACATCGCCGTCGAATCCTCGATGGTCGCCGAGCGGACCTTCCTCTCGACGCGCAATGGCTCGCGAATCGTGCCGAAGTACCTGTTTGGCGGTCCCGCCGACCAGATCACCTCGCCAGTGATGGCGCGCGTCCATTGGCGGCTGCGCCAGCCGCTGACCCACTTCCTACTGCGCCTCGCGGTCGGCGACCCGGTCGCCTACGGGCTCCCGAAGCCCGCGCACGGCTTCCTCCAGGACCATCCGACCGTCAGCGACACGATCCTCTCACGCCTGACCCACGGCGAGGTCACGCCGAAGCCGGGGATCGGCGCATTCGCCGGCAACCGGGTCGAGTTCACCGACGGCTCCTCCGAACAGATCGACACGATCGTCTGGTGCACCGGTTACCACGTCACCTTCCCGTTCTTCAAAAGCGATCTGCTGCCCGAGCAGCCCGACCAGCTCCCCCTCTACCAGCGGATCTTCCCGTTTACTTTCGATGATCTGTTCTTCGTCGGCCTCGTCCAATCGACCGGCTCGGCGATCCCGATCGTCGAGCAGCAGGCGAAGCTCGTAGCCGCCTACCTGGCCGGGAACTACGGCCTCCCCGACGCGGACCGTCGGCACGCCGATGTCGAGCCCGCAAGGAGGCGCGCCGAGAACCGTTATGGCCCGGCGAAGCGTCCGGCGATGCGGATCGACTTCGACGGCTACATGCGAGAGATCTCGCGCGAGCGGGTCCGGGGGCGGAAGCGAGCCGCCGCTTGAGCATCGCCGGGAAGCGAATCATCATCACGGGCG
>JACCVG010000204.1 GCA_013698335.1 Thermoleophilaceae bacterium | reverse complement strand
GGCCTGAACACCGCCGATTTGCCCGCCAAGGTGCTCGCCAACCGCGCGCTGCTGTGCAGCGAGCTCGGCCTCGCCGATCAGCGGATCGCCGCCGCGCACCAGGTCCACGGAGCCCGTCTGCGGTGCTGGGAGCTCGACGAGCACCCGCCGCGGTTCGGCTCCGGCGCCGAACGAAGCCGGATCGAGGAGGCCGACGGTCACCTCACGCACGCAGGCGGCCTCGGCCTGCTGGTGCTGGTCGCGGACTGCTTTCCGGTCGCGCTGAGTGGGGGTGGGCAGGTCGCGATGCTGCACTGTGGGTGGCGTGGCGTCGCGGCGGGCATCCTCGAGCGCGCGGCGCAAGAGTTCGACGCGTCGCCGGTGGCGTTCGTCGGCCCGGGGATCGGCCGCTGCTGTTTCGAGGTCGGCGACGAGGTCCGTGCCCGGTTCGGCGACGTTCCGGAGGCCGCATCAGGGCGAATGCTCGATCTGCGGGCGGTGATCGAGGCGCGTCTGCTGGCGGTCGGCGTCCGCGCGTTCGAGCATCTCGATCTGTGCACCAGCTGTCGCTCCGATCTGTTCTTCTCTCACCGCCGCGACGGGGGCGTAACCGGCCGCCAGGCGGCGGTCGCGTGGCTCGACTGATGGACGCGAAGCGGATCCGCGCGAACCTCGACCGCGTCCGCGACCAGATCGTCGCCGCCGGAGGCGATCTGGAGGCCGTCGAGCTCTGCGTCGCGATCAAGTACGTCGAGGACGAAGACCTCCGGGTGCTCGCCGAGGCGGGCGTCCGGCTGGTCGGGGAGAACCGCGCCCAGCGGATGGCGCAGGCCCATGCGCGCTACGGCGACCTGTTCGAGTGGGATTTCATCGGCGTCCTCCAGAGCCGGCGCGTCCGTGACGTCGCACCCCTCGCGCGGCTGATCCACTCGCTCGCCAGCGAAAGCGCGGCGCGCAAGCTCGTTGCGCATCCCGCCAAGGAGGTACTGGTCGAAGTCAACGTCGCGGGCGAGAAGGGGAAGGCCGGGATCGCCCCGGCGGACCTCGCCGATTTCCTGGATCAGGTCCCGGTGCCGGTCGGCGGCCTGATGACGATGCCGCCCCGGAGCGACGTACCGGGCGCCAACCGCCGGCATTTCGCTGCGCTGGCCGAGCTAGCCGCGGAGCACGGCCTCGCCCGCCTCTCGATGGGGACGAGCCAGGACTTCGAGGACGCGATCCGTGAAGGGGCGACGATCGTCCGACTCGGCCGGACGATCTACGAGTGAACGTCGTGGTCGGCCAGGAACGCGGCGATCGCGCGCGAGACATGGGCGCCGCGCCAGGCGAGCGGCGGCTTGCCGGGCTCCTCGACGACGAGCTCGGCCACCGGAATCCGACGGGCGTAGTCCTCAGCGACCGCGAGCGGGTGCGTCGGATCGCCCTCGTCGCGGCTGGCGACGATCAGTGTCGGGGCGGCTAGCTCGGATAACCGCTGGATTCCGTTGAAAGCGGCCGAGCGCGGTACGACCCGCAGCGCGGGTGCCAGCGCCCGCACGTCGTCGTGGAGCGAAAGGCGCTGGCGGGTCAGCCGCTCGATCGACTCCGCGAAACGACCGCGGAGGTGGACCGCATAGGCGTCCATGAAGCCCTCGATCCCATCGCGCGCGAGCCCATCGGCAAGCCGGTCCCAGCTGGCGAGGCCCTCGGGATCGGTGTAGGCGGACCCGGTGTAGGCGGGCGTCGCCTGGACCAGCGCCGCCACCCGTTCGGGGCGCGCGAGCGCGAAGACGATCGCGGTCGCCGCGCCCATCGAGCTGCCGGCGAGCACGACGCGCTCCAGCTCGAGCGAGTCGAGCACCGCCTCGAGGTCAGAAAGGAGATCCGCGTAGTCGAACGCGGCAGAATCCCGCGGAGAACCGGATTCGCCGTGAGCGCGCGCGTCATAGGAGATCAGCTCGTATCCGCGCCGCTCAAGCAGGCGGGAGCCCATGACGACGTAGCGCCGAGTAGCGGTCAGGCCGTGCAACAGCACGATCGGCGGCCCCGCCCCCGATCGCTCGCCGCGCAGGGTCACGTCGCCCGCCTGCACCGCGAACGGGGTGGGATCGGGCAGGCGACTTGTGTTCGAAAGGTCTGACACGCGCTAACGTCCAGTCGAAGGAATTCGGCCCGGATGGGCGAACAACGACGGAATCATGGCGCTCCGCGACACTTGGCACAGATCTCTCGTCTACTTCGGCCTCGCGGAGGACGACGACGGCTATCGCGAAGAGGCGCATGAGGCGAGCCACGAGACCGCGCTCGAGGACGGCTATCGGGAACGCAGCCAGAACATCCGCCGCCTCCCCCGGCGCGAGCGCCGTGACGACTTCGACGACATCTTCGCTGACGACGCTTCGCCCGCGGCGGCACGCTCTGAGACCCGAGTTTTGCGCGCCGTCGGCAACGGGCAAGGGCCGGAGGTCCAGGTCCATCTCGTCCATCCGAAGAACTTCAACGACGCCCAGGAGATCGCCGACCGGTTCAAGGATCGGGTGCCGGTGATCCTCAACCTCCAGGGGGCCGACGTCGAACTCTCGAAACGGCTGATCGACTTCGCTTCGGGCCTGACCTATGCGCTCGACGGTGGAATGCAGCGGGTCGCCGACAAGGTCTTCATGCTGACCCCACGCAACGTCGAGGTCTCAGCCGCCGAACAAGCGCGGCTGCTGGACGAGAAGGGCTTCTTCAACCAGTCGTAGGGGTTTCGTGGGGTCGCCGTTCTCCCCAGTTGTCCGCTGGCTCTGACGGGATCGTCACGGAACGAATCCTGCTCAGCGAATGGACATTGAGGACCATCGGGATCACTTGAGATGTACCCGTCTCGTACCCGCGAGGGGGAGGGGGTGCCGGTGAATCACGCCGAGACCTCTACTCAATAGGGGTCCCACTCGCAGATTTTCAGGGCCACGCATAGCCGCGATACTGCGAGGACGATGTCTCAGGAGAACGTGGAGATCATGCGCCGCCTCTACGAGGCAATCGAGCGGCGGGACTCCGAGGCTGTCTTTGCCTTGTATGACCCCGACGTTGAGTGGGACATGTCGGGATACCCCTACGGGGAGATGCTCGCCGCGCGCAGCCGCGGCCACGCGGCCCTGCAGGCATTCTGGCGCGAGCTGTACGAGGCGTGGGGGAGCTACGAACACGAGGTGCACGAACTGATTGACGCGGGCGACCACGTCGTCTCGATCGTGACCGACCGAGCCCAGGGACGTGCGAGCGGTGCCGAGGTTGAGATCCAGGCCTATG
>JACCVG010000166.1 GCA_013698335.1 Thermoleophilaceae bacterium | reverse complement strand
CGTCGCCACCGGTCGCGGGTGCCGTCGGGACGGCGACCTGCTCGGTTGAAGTTGGCGCGTCGGCGGGCTCGCCGGTCTGGAGGCCGAGCAGTTCGGGGACCGTGGCCATCTCGTAGCCCTCCGCGCGGATGTAGTCGATCACCTCGGGTAGGGCCGAGAGCGTCTCGGCCGCGTTGCCGCCGCCGTCGTGCATCAGGATGATCGCTCCGGGCGCGAGATTGTCCTTGACCTCCTGGAGCGTCCCGGCGGCGCCCGAGCCGAGCGCGTCGGCGGTGTCGATGTTCCAGCGCAGCAGATCCATGTCCTGGTCGGTGATGTATTTCTCCAGCTCGGGGCTGTAGCTGCCATACGGCGGGCGGAACGTGCATGGCGGGACGCCGGTCGACCTGGCGATCAACTCCGTGGTCGGCTCGACTTCCTCTTCCGCGAGTTTGCCCGCCTCTGCGAGGTCGGCGTGGTTGTAGCTGTGGTTGGCTACCGAGTGGCCCTCGAGGACCGCGCGGCGGAGAACGTCTTCCCGGCCCGGGATCTCGCGGCCGAGCACGTAGAAGGTCGCGTTTACGTTCTGCTCCGCGAGCGCGTCGAGGAAGGCCGGCGTGCTGTCAGCGGGTCCGTCGTCGAAGGTGAGTGCGACGACCTTCTCGTCCGTGGGTCCCGCGAAGACCGCCTCGCCGCTCCGCGAGGCCTTGCACTTCTTCGGCATCAGCTCGACGGCGGCGAGCTTGCCCTGCTCGTTACCGGCGTTCGCGTCCGGGGAGACGGCCGGCCCGCCGTCGATCGCCAGCGGCCCGACGCCCGGCCTGCCCTCGCTACCCAGGCCCGCCAGCGCCGCGAGGCCGACGGTGGCGAGCAGCACGAGGACGATCAGGACGGCGGCTGGAGAATTCCGCGGTGGGTCTGGAGGCATGCCGGCGCCAATCAATGCGCTAGACGCTAGAGCTGAGCGATGATCGCGCCGGCGATCGCTTCGACCACCGGGGTGGCGGGGATTCCCGCGACCGTTCCCTGACCGTCGACGATCTCGATCCCGTCGCCATCGGCCCTGACGGTCGCATCCAGCTCGACCGGGATCTCGGCCGAAGGCAGCAGACCGCTGTCTCCGAACGCGCCGAAAATACCGCCGAGCGGGCCGGGCAGCTGGTCGGCGGCGAAGTCCGAAAGGTCGCTGGCTGAGACCAGGGAGCGGAGCGAGAGGGCGTAGGCCTCCTGATCGGCGTCCCGCTGGAGGCTAAAGAGCTCTGTCTGGAAGGGTCCGGTGGTCACGTAGTCGAGTTCGACATCGACCTCGTTGAAGCCTTCGAGCCGCTCGAAGACGCGGTTGTCGGCCTGCAGGTCGACCTCGATGCCGGATCCCCGCACCTCGATCCGATCTCCGTCTTCGGCGAGTAGGCGGAGGACCGGGAACGAGTTGATCCGTACGGTCGCCTCGCCGCCGTTCTCGGTCAGCCGCTGCTCGACCTGACCCGCGACGATCTCCGGGACCAAGACCTGGGCGGCGATGAGCAGGAGCGCTGCTCCGATCAGGATGCTGACGATCACATTGCGGCTCATACAAGCGCAAGTGTCCCCGATCGGTGGGCCTCGAGGCGCGCTCGGTTGGCGCTCGGTGCGGGGGCGGGGTGCGCTCCGCCCGCGCTCGGTGCGGGGGGCCGCGTGTCCTCGACCCGCGCGCGGGCAGCCGGGCGCCTACAATTCCCGACCCGAGGAGAGGTGGCCGAGTGGCTGAAGGCACTCGCCTGCTAAGCGAGTAAGGGGCGCAAGCTCTTTCGCGGGTTCGAATCCCGCCCTCTCCGTTTCCGTCGCGCGAAGGTACGCTACCGTAGCTTCATGGTCCTTCCCGACCGGCGCCGGTCCTGATGTACATGGGGACAGCCGCGCCGCCCTCGGCGGCAGGCCCTGCGGCGGCGGATGAGCCGATCAACCTGCCGCCGATGGTGCCGGTCGGCCGGAGGCTCTCGGTGCTGCAGTTCTCCCAGCGCCAGATCGAGTTCGTCTTCCGTGCGCGACGAGAGCTTGGCGAGGTGTTTCGCTTCAGGGGCCTAATCCCCGGCGACCCGGTGGTCACCAGCCACCCCGACCACGTCCGCTCCCTGTTCACGGCCAAGCCCGAGCTCGCTCCATCGATCACGGCCGAGTCGCCGTTACGGCCGATCGTTGGCCCGAACTCCGTCCTGACGGCGAACGGTCCGCGCCACCTGCGTCAGCGCAAGCTCCTGCTGCCGCCTTTCCACGGCGAGGCGATCGAGCGCTACGCGGCGATGATCCGCGAGGTCGCCGACCGCTCGATCGACGGCTGGCCAGTCGGCGAGCCGTTCCCGCTCGGCCACCGAATGCAGGCGATCACGCTCGACGTGATCATGAGCGGGATCTTCGGAGTCGAGGGCAGGCCGCCGCGCGGCACCCCGGAGCATCGGATGCGGCTGACGGTCAAGCATCTCGCGAACGCGTCGACGTCGTGGTGGGCGAAGATCGGCGAGCTGATGAACGTCGGGCACGCGGAGCCCGTCGGCCCGATGCGCCAGGCGCTTGGGCTACTCGACGGGGCGACCTATCCGATCATCGAGGCGCGACGCCGTGCGGACGATCTCGACGAACGGGCCGACATCCTCTCGATGCTGATGACGGCCCAGACCGAGGACGGCGAACTGCTCTCCGACCAAGAGTTGCGCGACGAGTTGCTGACGCTCGTGCTGGCCGGCTTCGAGACAACCGCCAACTCGCTCGCATGGACCTGGAGCGGCTGCTGCGCACCCCGGCGGCCTACGAGCGGCTACGGACAGAGGTCCGCAATGGCGACGGCGCCGACTACGTCGAGGCGACGATCACCGAGGGGATGCGATCGCGGCCCGTGATCCCGATCATCGGCCGTCGGGTGACCGTCCCGTGGCGGCTCGGCCAGTACGTGGTGCCCGCCGGTACCCCGATCAGCATGAGCGTCCTGCTGGTCCACCATCGCGAAGACCTGTACCCCGAGCCGTTCGAGTTCCGCCCCGAGCGCTGGCTCGGCCGCACGCCGACGACCTACGAATGGATCCCATTCGGCGGTGGTACACGCCGTTGCCTCGGGGCCGCGCTGGCGATGGCCGAGCAACGTGTGGTTCTCGAGGCGATGACGACGCGGCTCGAGCTCGAGGCCGACCGCCCCGAGCCGGAACGCGCACTGCACCGCAACGTGACGATGATCCCCGCACGCGGCGCGCGGGCGATCGTCCGCGCGCGCGACTGACTCGGGACGGGGCTGGGGCTCGACCGCCTACGCATCGCATTGGCGGCGACCGTCACGTCCGGATCGGCGCTGTCGGCGCGGGTGGGGCGGCGCCGATCCAGAAACAGCACGAGGCCTCAACCGTCTAGGGTCGGCGCGATGAACGCCGCGCAGCGATTCGAGTTCCGGTTCGATCCGGCCTACCGGCGCGCCGCGGCGATCTTCGGCGTGCGGCCCTCGAACGCCTGGATTGAGCTGGACGCGGGCCGCTTCGAGGCGCGCTACGGCCCGTGGCGGGTGTCGACCCCACGCTCGAACGTCGTCCGCGCCTCGATCACCGGGCCATACGCGATGTGGAAGACCGCCGGGCCGGCGCGCTTGGCGATCACCGACAAGGGCCTGACCTTCGCCAGCAACGGCGACCGCGGGGTACTGATCGACTTCGAGACCCCCGTGACGGGACTCGACCGGCTCGGCCTGCTCCACCATCCCGAGCTGACCGTGACCGTCGCCGGGCCCGAGCGCCTCCTCGAGGCACTGAACTGAGCGCGGTCACTTGGCCGACGTCACCCTCTACACGTCGAAGACCTGCCCCTTCTGCCTGCGGGCCGAGGCGCTCATGAAGCGGAAGGGTGTGGGCTACGAGCGGATCGTGATCCACCGGTTCATGCCGGGCGGGCGCGACGTATTACGCGAGCGCTTCGGCCACCAGCACTGGCGGATCCCCCAGATCGTGATCGGGGGCGAGCACGTGGGTGGCTGCAGCGAACTGCTCGCGCTCGAGCGCGAGGGACGGCTCGACCCGCTGCTCGGCGCCTAGCTCACGGCGAGGACGTCGGACCGGGCAGGCGACCGCGGTGAGGCCCGGGCGGCCGGTACCCTGTCTCGCCAAGCGCCCGTAGCTCAGCTGGATAGAGCGTCGGTCTACGGAACCGAAGGTCAGAGGTTCGAATCCTCTCGGGCGCGCTTCTCCGTCCATACCGAACATGAGGTGGTGAGCGGATTTCCGCCTGCCTCTCTGTTCTCGCGCCGTCTCCACAT
>JACCVG010000165.1 GCA_013698335.1 Thermoleophilaceae bacterium | reverse complement strand
CTCGGAGGCCAAGGCGATCGCGGTCGCGCTCGGCGACCGGATCCCACTGATCTACGGGGCCGGATCAACCGGCGCGATCGCGCGGCGCTGGAAGACCCAGGTCAACGAGATGGCCAAGGCGCCGGCCTTCTGGTCGGAGCTCCCCGAGGCCGATCACAACGAGATCTGCGGCTTCTCCGGGGCGCCACTGCACGCGATCTTCCTCGAAGACGAGCACGCAGATCCCCGTCTCTTGGATCGGATCGAGCTGACGGCGGCGGCTGCCGCCGACGATGGGCTGGAAGTCGTTCGCGTGCGCGCGCGGGGGGACAGCGTCCTCGAGCGGGTTCTCTCCCTGACGCTGCTCGGCGATCTCGTCGCCGTCTACCTGGCGGCGCTGCGCGACATCGATCCGACCCAGATCGAGGCAATCGACCGCTTCAAGCAGCGGATAGGTTGAGCGCATGAAGGCAATGGTCCTCGCCGCCGGGCTCGGAACCCGGCTACGTCCGCTCACCCACGAGATCCCGAAGCCGATGGTCCCCGTCCTCGACAGACCGGTGATGGCCCACATCCTCGGGCTGCTCGAGCGCAACGGGTTCGATCAGGTGATCGCCAACCTGCACTACTTCCCCGAGGCGATTCGCGACTACTTCGGTGATCGCATCGAGTATCGCCACGAGGAGAAGCTGCTCGGGACCGCCGGCGGCGTTCGCAACGTCGCCGACTTCTTCGGCGACGAGCCGATTGTGATCGTCTCGGGCGATGCTCTCACCGACATTGATCTCGCCGCACTCGTCGAGCGCCACCGGCAGGCGGGTGGGATTGCCACGCTGACCGTCAAGCAGGTCCCCGACACACGCGAGTACGGGGTCGTGATCCACGACTCCGAGGGCCGGATCCAGGGGTTCCAGGAAAAGCCCGAGCCTGCCGAGGCGTTGTCGGATCTCGGTAACTGCGGGATCTACTGCTTCAGCCCGGAGATCTTCGACTACTTCCCCGAGGCCCCGTTCGCCGACTGGGCCCAGGATGTCTTCCCCGCGCTGCTCGACCATGACGTTCCTTTCTTCGTCCACGAGACGACCGAGTACTGGAACGACGTCGGCTCGCTCGATGAGTTCCGCCAGGGAACCTTCGACGCGCTTCGGGGTGAACTGAAGCTCGATGTCAGCGGCGAGTCGGACGCCGACGGGATCACCGTCGGCCCGGGTTCCGCGATCGACGGATGCGAGCAGGTCGACGGCCCGGTCTGGATCGGAGCCGACGTGGAGATCGGTGATGGGGCGCGGCTGACCGGGCCCGTCGTGGTCGGCGACGGGGCGCGGATCGGTGCGGGCTCGGCACTGCGCGACTCGATCGTCTTCCCGGGTGCCCGGCTGCCCGACTCGACGATCGCGATCGGCGCGATCCTCGGCCGCGTCGGGATCGTCGCCGGCATGCGCCGCTTCGATGAGCTCTAGCGCTACGGCGTTCACTGCGCAGCTTGGTAGGCCATGGCCTACCAAAGCGTTCAGCGAAGCAACGGGGCGGTTTCAGCCGCTGCGTCCTCCAGCCGCTCGCGGCGTACCTGGTCCTCCTCGGACTTCGCCAGCATCCGGATGAACAGGGCGAAGAAGACGCTCGCCAGCACGATCGATTGCTCGGCCATCATCAGCGCACCGCCCGTCTTCTGGTCGGTGAGCGGCGTCAGCCCGCTGATCCGCGGCGCGGTCACGTAGAAGTCGTAGACGACTGTCGAGGACCAGACGAAGAAGATTCCCAGCGCGGCGAGCGCGAGCTTCGTGATCCCGACGTAGGCGAACTGCGCGCCGTTGCCCAGCGCGCGCCGCATCGGGACGGGTTGGATCAACGGCCACCAGAGCAGGAAGCCGCCGATCAGGAAGCTGGCGTGCTCGAGCCCGTGCACGAGTGGGTAGCGCAGGGCCGCGTCGTAGAGCACCGGGATGTGCCAGCCGTAGAGCAGCGCAATCCACAGGACGAGCGCCGTGAACGGGTGGGCGAACGGTCCGAGCGCGCGCTCGAAGCGCATCAGCCGCCGCGTCGCCGGGCGCATGATCACGCGCGAGAGCCCGAGCAGCACCAGCAGCGGGGCGATGTCGCCGATCAGCAGGTGCTGGAGCATGTGGGCCGAGAACAGGTAGCGCTCACCGAGCTCGTCGAGTGGTGAGATCAGGGCGATCGCCAGTAGCCCGACCCCGGAGACAAACAGCGCTGCGCGCCACCATTCGGCACCGCGCGAGCCGCTCTCGGAGCGGACGAGTCGGAAACGCCAGAAGTAAATCGCCAGATAGGCGACCAGCGACGAGATGATCAGCGGGTCGAGTCGCCAGGTCAGTTCGGGCGTGGAGATCGCGGGATTGTCGCAGTCGCGTGTCGAGCCTTCACTCACCGGAGAGGACGCTCGCCGGATCGGCTTCGAGTCCCTGCTCTCACTGCTCGCTCCGCCGCTCTGCGCATGCTGCGGGGCCGAGGCCGATCGCATCGAGCCGCTCTGCGCGGGTTGCCGCCTGCGGCTCGACTGGCTCGGTCCCGACGCCCGCCTCCGAACGGAGGGGATCGAGGCCTGGGCACCACTCGCCTACGCGGGTCCCGCCCGGGCGCTGGTCGCCGCCCTCAAGTACGGCGGGTCCCGGCGCGCCGCGGCCGCCATGGC
>JACCVG010000161.1 GCA_013698335.1 Thermoleophilaceae bacterium | reverse complement strand
CCGCAACCGAGGCCATCGTCAGCCCTCCGCCCGCCAGGGCCACGAGGCCGAAGCTGACCGCCGCTGCGCCGAGGGCGAGGAGGAGCGGCAACAATCGGCGGGGCGAGCGGAAGACGAGTGCGAGCGTCGCGGCCATCACGAGCACCGAGCCGATCAGCAACACGATCAGCGACCGCTCGATCGCGGCTGCCAGCGAGTCGATCACGACCGGCACGCCGGTGACCACGTACTCCCCGCCCCGCTGCGGTTGGAAGCGAGGGAGCTCGGCGGCTTCCTCGATCAACGCGATCGCCCGCTCGCGCTCGGCCTCGGTCATGTCGGGGCGCAGCCGGACCTGGATCAGTGCGGCCTGGCTGGACGGGAACAGGTAGGAGAAACGGGCCTTCGGGACGTTCACGCCCTTGCTCGTGTCGAAGACGAGCTGCGAGACGAACTGCGGGTCGCTGATCGCCGGCGGGCCGGTCAGGTTGTAGCGCAGCGCGAGGCCAATGATCTGCTGTTGGAACTCCTGCTCGACGGTCGCTCTCGCCTCGGCGGCTGCCGCTCGCTGCTCGGCCGGGGTCCGCCTCGCCTCGCGAGCCTCGGCGCGGGCGCGATCGGCAGCGGCGACAGCGCGCTGGTCGCGAGCGCCGAGCTGCTCCTGGAAGCCAGCCGCGAGCTCATCGGCAGCTCGCCCGATGAACGTCCCCGGGCCGTAGACGACCTTCGCCGGCGCGAGCTCGGCCAGTTCGTCACAGAGCGTTGGCCTCTCTGCGATCTCGAGGCCGCGGGGCGAGGCCGCGATGCAGTCCTCGAAGTCGCGCAGCCGGCCGAGATCGGGGGTCAGCAGCGTGTTCTGGAGATCGCCGCGTACGAGGATCACGACCGCGTCGTCGCCGAAGACCTCCTGCGCGCGTTCGGTCGCGACGAACTCCGGCGAATCCCGATCCACGAGCGTGTCGATCGCCGTGCTCGGCTGCAAGCCGGCGGCGAGGACCGCCCCCGCGAGGGCGAGCACCGCCGCGACCGCGATCGTCAAAGTCGAACGGGCGCACACCGTCCGCACGATCCGCTCGAAGAACTCTCCCCTTAGCACCCCCTCAGCTTAGGGAGAGCAGCCCCGCTTTACTCCATGCCCAACGGGCCCGCTGCCTCACCGCTCAGGAACTGACGTACGAATTGATTCGGTGAATCGAAGAGTTCGGAAGCCGGCCCCTGCTCGACGATCCGGCCCTTCCAGAGCACCGAGATGTAATCGGCCACGCGGCGGGCGGACATGATGTCGTGAGTGATGACGACGTAGGCGCCGCCGTTCTCGTCGTGGATCTCCTTGATCAACTCGCAGAGCAGAGCGGTGCGAACCGGGTCGAGACCGGAGTCGGGCTCGTCGAAGAGCACGATGCCTGGGTCGAGCACCAGTGCCCGCGCGAACCCGGCGCGCTTGCGCATGCCGCCCGAGAGCTCGTTCGGGAACTTGTCGGTCGCGCCCGCGAGGCCGACCTCGCCGATCCGACTGTTGACGATGGCGGCGATCTCCTCCTCGCTCTTGTCGGTGTGCTGACGCAGCGGGAAGGCAACGTTGTCCCAGAGGTTCATCGACCCGAACAGTGCGCCGTCCTGAAACAGGACGCCGAACTTCTTGCGCATCTCGAACAGCTGGTCGTCCTCCATATTGGGGACCGATTGGCCGTGCACAAGCACGTCGCCGGAGTCGGGATAGAGCAGGCCGACCATGTGCTTGATGCAGACCGACTTGCCCGTGCCCGACGGCCCGAGGATCATCGAGATCTGGTTGTCGGGGATCCCGAGGTTCAGCCCGTTGAGGATCGTGTTGCGGCCGAACGATTTGTAGACGTCGATGAACTCGACCGCCTCGGTCGAGCCGTGCGGGCGCTTCAGCCCCGTGTGCCAGAGGTAGGGATCTTCGCCCTTGCGCGTCTGGTCAACGATGTTCTGGGGAACTTCCTCGTCCGAATCGCGGTCGGGGGCCTGGGGGGCCTCCGGAGCGGTCCGGTCATCCTCATCCGTCGGAAGGACGGGCGCGCCACCGGATCCGCGAGGATCGCGCTGCTCGGAGGAGGGCAGCCGACCGG